>CAZPTO010000077.1:0-10800 GCA_964589155.1 uncultured Bacteroidaceae bacterium
GAAAAAGGCATCCCGAGTTCAATCATATGGCACCACTCTCCTGCAGTGCCTTGATGACCGGCACTGTATCTTCAAGACCCGGATACCCGGCAGTGGTGTAAATAGAAAGGATTCGCTCCTTTTTTTCAGAAAATAACTGGTCAATTCTGTTCATATTGTATCATTTTGTATCCCGGTCAGGCAGGTGGGCAGCATATGTATCCATGTCCTTGTCTCCCCTTCCCGAAAGATTGATCACCACATTCTGATCCTGTGTCATCTCAAGTTGCTCCAATGCAGCAAGTGCATGTGCCGTCTCAAGGGCCGGTATGATGCCTTCCATACGGGTGAGCATGTAGGCTGCATCCAGTGCCTGTTGATCTGTCACATTCAATACTTCTGCTCTTCCGCTCCTGTTTAGCCAGGCATGGATCGGCCCGATTCCGGGATAATCCAGGCCCGCACTGATGGAATAGGGCTCTGTGATCTGGCCGTCAGCATTTTGCATCAGAAGGGTTTTGCTCCCGTGTATGATCCCATCCCTTCCCAGGATGGAGGTTGCAGCTGACTGATCTGAATCCACTCCCAATCCGGCTGCCTCAACAGAAACCAGTTTCACCCGGAGGTCATCCATATAATGATAATAGGTCCCGGCTGCATTGCTTCCTCCTCCCACGCATGCCACCAGGAAATCGGGATAATCCCTGCCCGTCTTTTCCTGCAACTGTGATTTAATCTCTTCGCTGATCACTGCCTGGAACCGCGTGACCATATCAGGATAGGGATGTGGCCCCACAACCGAACCGATGATATAATGCGTGTCGACAGGATTATTGATCCAATCCCGTATGGCTTCATTCGTGGCATCCTTTAGCGTTTTATTTCCGCTGTGCACCGGCCTGACCTCTGCCCCGAGCATTTGCATTTTACGCACATTCGGTGCCTGCCGTTCCACATCCAGTGCTCCCATATAAACAACGCACTCAAGTCCGGCAAGCGCACTAACCGTTGAAGTGGCAACACCGTGCTGACCTGCTCCTGTCTCGGCGATAATACGGGGTTTCCCCAGGTGCCTTGCCAGGATGATCTGACCCACTGTATTATTGATCTTATGCGCACCTGTATGGTTCAGGTCTTCCCGCTTGAGAAAGATATTTGTACCAAAATGAGCCGAGAGTCTCCTGGCATGGTACAACGGTGTGGGTCTTCCCACATAATCCTTCAACAACCCACGGAACTCCTGCTGAAATTCGGGAGAATATATGATCTCCATGTACTGATCCTCCAATTCTTTGATATTGGGATACAGCATTTCAGGAATAAATGCACCCCCGTAAGGCCCATAAAATCCGTTCGCATCTACATGGTATGAATTAATTTTTTCCATTTCGCAATGTGTTTATAAAATCCCCTACAAGCACCGGATCTTTAACACCCGGGGCTGTTTCAAACCTGCTGTTGATGTCTACACCATACAATCCTTTTAAATCCAACGCCTGAAGATGCTCAGCGTCATCAACAGATATACCGCCACTCAGAAAAAACCGCTTTGGAGTCCGGCAATTTTCCAGTCTCGTCCAGTCAAATTTCCGCCCGCTACCACCATGGGTCCTGGTGGGGGTATCAAACAAAAAGTAATCTGCTGCCTCCTCATAATCTTTCAGCAGCCGGACATTCTCCAATTGATCACCTGGAAAAACTTTTATTACTTCTAAACCGTGGAATCGCAATGAATTGCATATTTCAGGCGATTCCATCCCATGCAGCTGGATGGTCCTGATCCCGAATTTTTCCGTGATTTCGATGATCCTTTCATAATATTCATTCACGAACACGGCAGTCTTTTCAACACCTTCAAACACTGCTGAAAAAAGGGCCGGATCGGGATTGTGTCCTACGTAACGCAATGAGCGCGGATAAAAGATAAATCCCACGTAATCCGGAAGTTGCGCACTTACTTCCGCCACGTTTTGAGGATCTGTCAGGCCACAAACTTTGCATTTCAACTGGTCCATATCACGCTGTATTAAGGTGTTTCATAAATTCCTTGAAGGCAACACCGGGATCGGCAGTTTTCATAAAACGCTCTCCCATGAGAAAACCATTGTATCCCTCTTTAAAGAGGCTTAAAACGTCTTTTGGTTCATTCAGTCCACTTTCCGATACCTTCAATGCTTCACCTGGCAGTTTGCTGACCAGGTCAATCGAACGTTGCAGGTCCACACTGAAGTTTCTGAGATCACGGTTATTGACACCGACCATGCTGATCTCAGGTACCCAATGATCCAACTCCTGTTCATCGTGCACTTCCAGCAGAACATGCAATCCAAGGGAAACTGCCAGGTGTGTCATCTCACGAACCTCTTCTCTGTCCAGAATGGCGGCTATCAGCAAAATAATATCCGCACCATATGCTTTTGCTTCATAAACCTGGTAAGGATCAATCATAAAATCCTTCCTTAGCAAAGGCAGGTTCGGCAGAGAAGTTTTTACATTTTCCAGATCTCGAAACGAGCCCCCGAAGAAATCACGATCAGTCAGAATACTTGCAGCACTGGCTCCTCCATCTTTATATGAAGTTACCACGGGTACGGGGTTGGTATTTTCCGACAACACCCCCTTTGAAGGAGATTTTCGCTTGTATTCCGCGATCACGCATGGCCGGTCAGGATCGAAAAAGTTTTTCGGATCTTCAGGATTCCTGTTATAAAGCGGCTTCTTCTTAAGTTGTTCCAGTGGTTTCCTGCCTTTTCGCTTAAGCACTTCCATCCGTTTGTGCTCTGTTATGGTATCAAGTATGGTTTTGGTCATTGCAGTTCGATCAGTTTTTTAAATGTATTCAGTCCCTTCCCTGAAAGCAGAGAATCTTCTGCCTTTCCTACAGCATCCATCATGCTGAGGCTCCTGTCCATGGTCTGCAACGCAAATGCAGCATTGGCGATCACCGCCTGGTTTTGCGCTACCGTTCCTGCTCCTTCCAGGATATCGATAAATATTTTACTTGACTCTTCGACGGTCTCACCGCCATAGATCTGGTCAGGTTCCAGTTTATTCAGCCCGGTCTCTTCGGGTTGAATCGTTCGCTCCCACGCATCCGTATAGGCTTTAAAGGGGCCGGTCAGTGAGATCTCATCGTACCCGTCCAGGGAGTGAATAATGGTAAAGTTGGTCGCTGAATCCTGGTAAATATAATTGTACAACCGGGCCACATCCAGGCTAAAAACTCCTACCAGTTGGTTTCCCGGGGATGAAGGATTAACCATGGGCCCCAGCATATTGAAAAATGTCTTCATGCGCAGGCTTTTCCGTACAGGGGCAACATTCTTCATGGCCGGGTTGAACAGGGGGGCATGCAGGAAAGTAATGCCGGCACGATCCATCTCCCTTCGCAACTTATCACTGTCATTCGAAAATTGATATCCGTAATACTCCATCAGATTTGAGGAACCACAGTTGGAAGAGACACTGACATTTCCATGCTTTGCTACTTTCTCTCCAGCGCCTGCCACGATAAAGGATGTGAGTGTGGAGATATTGAACGTGTTTTTGCCATCGCCGCCGGTACCGCAGACATCAATGGTATTGAATTCTGAAAGATCGATCGGAATGCACAACTCAAGCAGGGCATCTCTGAAGCCTGCAAGCTCTTCCACTGTAATGGCCCGCATCAGGTAAACTGAAACGAATGCAGCAATCTCCGGATCATTGTATTTCCCCGAAGCAATATTTGTTAACACCTCTTTTGCATCATCCTTTGTCAGGGTCTTGTGGTCAAACAGGTAAGAAAGTATCTCTTTCATCTAGTATTCTATTTAAGTGTCTCAGAATAAGTAAAATATATTTCTGATCTGCGTGCCATGTCCAGGCGCAGATGATTTCATGATTTTAAAAATCAGTATTTCCCGTCGATCCAGTTCTTGATCATCATCCCTCCAAACTCCGTCAGTACTGACTCGGGATGAAACTGTACACCGCGAACGTCATATTCCCTGTGCCGAAGTGCCATGATATCGCCGTCACCATTCGTGGCAGTTACTTCGAGCGATCCTGGAAAATGTTCCGATTCAACGATCCAGGAATGGTATCTTCCTGCATCAAATTGTCCGGGAATACCTCTGAAGAGAGGTTCATTCGCAACGGTTTGTTCTATTTCGCTGGAGACGCCATGATACACTGTATCCTGGTTCCGTATGCTTCCCCCGTATACTTCAGCGATGGCCTGGTGACCAAGACAAACGCCCAGGATACTTTTTTGCGGACCGTATTTTTTGATCACCTCCTTACTGATCCCGGCTTCATCAGGGATCCCGGGACCGGGTGAGATTACAATCTTGTCGTATGCAGCCACTTTGTCCAGGGCAATCTTGTCATTCCTGGCAACAGTCACCTCTGTTCCTGAAATCCGTTCAATATACTGGACCAGGTTATAGGTGAAGGAGTCGTAGTTATCTATCACAAGTATTTTCATGGATTTACAATTTTGCAGCCATCCCGATGGCAGATTTCAACGCGGCCAGTTTATTCCCTACTTCTTTCAACTCAGATTCCCGTTTCGATTCGGAAACCACCCCGGCGCCAGCCTGGTAATACAGGGTGTTGTTCTTCGACATGAACGAGCGGATCATGATGGCATGGTTGATATCCCCGTTCAGACGTATGTTTCCAATGGTACCCCCATAAAAACCACGCCGTTTCCCTTCATACTTATCAATGAGCTCCATGGCCTTGTACTTGGGTGCTCCGGAAAGTGTACCCGCCGGAAACGACTCGGCCATGATCGCTACGGTATTGGCGTCCGGCTTCAGCACACCTGATACTTTGGATACCATATGGATCACATGCGAGTAGAACTGGATTTCCCGGTATTTCTCCACGGTTACCTTTGAAGTGGTCCGGCTGAGGTCATTCCTGGCCAGGTCTACAAGCATGATGTGCTCCGCATTCTCCTTGTCATCATCAGCCAGTTTTCGTGCAAGCTCCTGGTCTTCGTCATCATTACCGGTCCGCCGGAAAGTACCCGCAATGGGGTTGATGAATGCTTTCCCCCCGGCCACCTCGATCTGGGTCTCTGGTGACGAGCCGAACAACCTGAAACTGCCATAATCAAAATAGAAAAGATAAGGCGACGGGTTGATTGAGCGCAACGCCCTGTAAACATTGAAATCATCGCCCCGGAACCCCTGTGAAAACTGACGCGAAAGCACGATCTGGAAAACATCACCACGGAAGCAATGCGCTTTTCCCCGGTCGACCATCGCCATATATTCCTCATCAGTATGGTTGGTTAGCTCCTCCCCGGAAGGTCTGAAGTGGTAGGTGGCGATGTTCCTGTTCTGGATCAGTTCTTCGATGTGCCCGATATTGGATTGCTCTCCATTAACCATGTGCTCAATCAATTGCAACTCATTCTTCAGGTGATTAATCGCAATGATATACTTATAAAAACCATATTTCATCTCAGGGATCTCTTCCGAAGGATCAGTCGAAGACCGAAACGTAATGTCTTCAAAGTACTGCACCGCATCATAGGATGAATAGCCGAAGATCCCGTCAATAACCAGCTTTTGATCTTTGTTCTCCTCCCGGACTTCGAATGAATGGATGAATTCGTTCAGACGCGGAACCACATCAGATCGTGTTTCCAGTAAGGAGACCTCCTTCTGCTGTCCGGGCATAGTAACTGAAAGCGTATTTTTACTCACCTCAAAATCTGCAATCGGATCCAGGCATATAAATGAGTAGGAGTTTTCATTGCTATGGTAATCCGAACTCTCCAGCAGGAGTGAATTTGGGAACACATCCCTGATCTTCAGAAAGATACTAACCGGCGTGATGATATCGGCCAGGATGGTTTTCGATAGGGTTGTAATCTCTGTCTTTAGCATGTTTAAATAATTTTTATGTATCTGGGCATAAATGTGTACTGATCATCGTTGCTGTTTCTTCCTGCCGGATTGCATCCTGAACAATAAAAAAAATCAGGGCCTGCCGTAACGGCAAGCCCTGATTGATATTATACATAATGACTGGTCCGCTTCGGCTACTTTATATCGAAGGACCACCACCAGTTGTTATGTGTGTTGTAAAACATTATCGTTACGTTTGAGCTGTAAAATTAGAAAAAAAATGATTTAAAAAAGCTTTTTTATTAAAATCTGTAATTCTTTTTGTGTTTCGATACGTTAATTGTCAAAAAATCTCTTCGAATTTCCCGATCACCGCCCTAATCGCCTGCAGCAGTATACCGGTTTTCAGCTCCGGGAGATGCAACCAGTTCCTTGCCGCTTCATATTTGGGTGGCGGATAGGTGCATAATGTATTCCCTGGCAACGGCAGTAGCGGACGCAATGGCTGCGGAGGCAGCGGAGGCAGCGGAAGCAACGGCAGTAGCCAAAGGCAAAGGAATAAACGAAGTAACGAAATAACGAAGGTAATGCCAGTAACGCCAGAAATGAACCTACAGAGCATGAAGCACCGATTGGGCTTGAATGCCACTCTAAAAAAGATTACTTTCGCATCTTTAAATAATGTTTCTTGTTAAGATATTGGTCAGCAAGTTCCCCGGATCCTGGATAATGGCAGAAGCATTTATTTGTCAAATATTAAAACAAATACAGATGAAACTGATCCTCCGCAATGGTGGTATATTCCTGGGTATCTGGATAGCAGTGATGATCGTATACATGCTATCCTTTACAATTAAGAATGAATTTCCGGGCGTGGATTATCTCTGGAAATTTTCTTTGCTGCCCGGCCTGGTACTGGCCTTTATTGCCATGAGCGGGACAGTGATGCAACAATACATTTCGGTCAAAAAGGGGATCAACTGGCTGGTCTTGCTGCTATTAGTCGCAATGGACCAGGGCATCAAGATCTACCTCTTCTCGCTGGAATGGCAATCCCTTTCCATCCCGATCATAGAACCCGTTTTTTACCTGGAACCTACCCAGAATACGCTTGGGTCCTACCTGTGGGTGTTGCTCAATTTTAAGAAAGGATCACACCTCTTGAACATTATCCTCTTCCTCGTGATCGGTTTTCTTTTTGTTGAGATCTGGAGATTCTACACGCGCAGAAAACGCAACAGCTTCTGGATCAATGGATTTATTCACCTATTCCTGGCCGGTCTTTTTGCCAATATCATCGATAACGCTTACTGGGGGGGATCGTTGGACTATATTACCATCCGCCCCTTTTACACCTTCGATCTGAAGGACATGTACATTACCATGTGTGAATTATTCCTTATCACAGAACTGATTGATAATAAATCACTTATGCGCCTGATCAAAATGCCGAAGGATGAGAGCAAGGCCCTCAACAAGGACTTTTTCGATTTTGTAAAGAAAGACCTGCGGTCTCTGACAAGGATCAAAAAAAGAGCGGACCGGGATTAACCTTGCAGTGAAGTGGCAGACAATTCAAATAGAATTCTGGTTTGCTTTTCAGGTGGTGACAACAGGGATTTGAAAGCTAATTTTCCCTGCGAATATTGAAATCATAGAACTGTTCTCCCTCGCGAAACTCCAATTCCCGGCGCTTTTCTGTAAACCTGAAATCCAGGTTAACCGTTTTATTTGCAACAAACTGTACTTTGTACCTGCCCTGCTCAAGAATGAACTGCTCACCAAATACATTATAAACGGACACTTCATAATTGTCTGCCCGTGGAAGGTTCAGCACATAATTACCAAATGAATTGGTCAGGACTGAATAGGTCTCACCCATTTCTCCAACAGCAGTAATCCTGATGCCCTCCAGGCTGATATTGCCTTCATCACTATTGGGATCTCGATCCACAATAATCCTGCCTTTGATCTTGTGCGTTTCGACCAATGGAAGATAATGTACCATATCATTTCTGACCTCAAGCGACTGGCTTTCCCCATTCAGAAAATAAAGGTTCTCAAGGTTCGAAAGTGCAGTAATCTGCAGGTCATAAAGTCCCTCCGGAATGTCTTCGTAAAAGATCTCTCCATTTGGATCAGTAATTAATGAAACCTCTGAGAAGCCGGTCCGTTGCACCACATTTTTATTATTTTCCCTTGAAATCCGGATCATCACATTGGAAATGGGTTTTTCATTTGGTTCTTTGATCCTGTTGCCATTCTCATCATTAAATCCTACAATGGTCAGATCATAGAATTTAAGTCTTGGCTGCTGAATATCAAACGATTTCCTCAGACCGGTCAGCAGGTTGATATCACGCGATGTAATCCTCCCTGCCACCTCATCTGCCCGAACAATCCTGTAAAGGTTAAAACTAAGGAATACCCGCCATCCATCCCGCAGGAAAAAATCCGAAGTAAGATTGAAAATCATATTTTCTCTTGTTGAAGGCAGATAATAGGAATAATTGAGGTATCCGCTGACCCGGATTGTTTCTTTATTAAAATATCGCTCGTAATAAGGTCTTAGGTGAAATGACTGGTTCACAGATGGATCCCCCTCTACAACAACAGTTCTGTAAATATCAGAAGCATCCCCGCTTGTAAAATATGCATTGAATTTAAATGCCTTGTCATAATAACTGAGGCCGGCCGTGTATTGCAGCTGGCCGTTGATTATGTAGGGTTCGAACAGGGGATCTTCAGAAGTGTAATTAACAAACATGGAATTCACCCTGATATAAGGCGTAATGCTTCGCATCATTCCCAGCCGGAACGTAACAGAACCCATCATTCCGGGTTGTGTATTCCTGTATATCGTTGAAAAACCTGTATTCAGATTATAATAATTTCTGACTGAGTTTGTAATATGTGGTCCGGTATAATAGATCATATTGCCTCTGGTAACGGAAAACAGCAAGTGCCCGTTGTCGGTAATATTCTTATTGGATGGGAACACGAAGTTATAAGGATAGCGTGATGCATCATAGCTGTTCCGATAATAGATCCCTTCCAGCCTTGAATTGTTTTCAAATTCATATACACTGCGCATATTGATCCTGTTGATTCCGCTTGTACGCAAAAAACTCAACCTTGTATTGGTATTATCGATACGGAATTTGAATTTGCTACCGTTGTACCGGTATGAGACACGGTATGCAAAACCCACTTTTGCAGTATCATTCTCCAGGTACGGGCCACTGCTGAATTGATCAAGGGAGGTTGCTGTATACAGCCTGATCCTGTGGTTCCTCAGAAAGTTGTAGGAACCTCCAAGGTGAAAGGAATAATGACCGTCGGTTGTGTTTGTATTCGTTTCCAGGGTCACTCCTGTATTGATCCCCAGGTTTCGTATGGCTGTGGAATATCCGGTGTGGACACCGATATTTTTATTGAAGGAGTTATTTGCAGCATTCAAATAAAGGGTATGATCTTCATTGAAGGTATGTCGCGCACGTATCCCCTGACCGCTCAGGGTATGGAGCTCTCCGAGCCCCATTCGGTCCCCTATTTCCACAGATGTGTTTTTATCATTGTAGCGGATCATGTAGCGCAACTGTCGCATCAGATCGATATTCCTGTTCCTTTCCGCATTAAAATACAGGTTATAGATCCCAACATTATATTGCAGTTGCTGCATTTCCGGAAACAATATTTTTCCTGAAACCTTTGCAGACACTTTGGGCATCTGATAGGACAATAAATTGTTCAATGTCATATCGATATTAAGCGGCGAATTCTTTAGTTTAATATCGCTGAAATTTCTGCTTTCCAGGGGCAATACCCTGATTCCTGCCGACCTGCTATATTCTGGTGTGGAAGCAACGACATATATACTGGAGGATCTCCAGTTGTTGATCATTGCCCGTTGTTCAGCGTAACTGAGACCAGTTCTTTCCCGCATGGAAAAATGCAGGATCGTATCCGAGAATGCCGGCATTTCAACAAACAGCACGCTGTCATTCTCCATGGGATTGACATATTCCAGTAACTCACCTGTATCAAACGATAGCTTGATCATTTCATTGGAATTCCCCCTGTTATCCAGTTCAATTGAAAACACCCCCTGCGGCTTGTACTCACTAAGATACACCCTTTTTACAGGCACATACATATCCCATCGGGATACTGGAGAAATAGAAACATATGATGAATTATAGTCATAGTAATTCTCCCCTCTTATCTCGGCATTAATCAGGTATGAAATTCCACCTACAACTGTTGGAGGAATAGTAATCCTGACTGGAAAAAGATATTCTTCTCCTGGAGAAAGACTAATTTCGGAAGCAGTGAATCCAATTGAATTCCAGCCTTCCGGCAATGTGATTCTGACCACCCCGGAAAACAGCTCATCCCCCTGGTTCTGAATCCTGAGTACGTTGAAATAGGGTCCGGATGAAGGCAATACTGTATCGGATTTTACAAATTCGAATAAGACCCTCCTGCCTGCCGGATCATTTTCAATTTCAATCTCCTGGGCTCTGATAGATGCAGGGCTGCCGGCAAGCAACAATATCGTACTCAGTATGGAAATGAACCGGGCTGGTCTACAGCAAGTTTTAGCCGGCCAGACAAAGTAACTCCGATTTGCTTTTCTGTTGCTTCCCACAGAGCGCATGAAAATTAAGTATTAAAATCCCGGACCTGTCGGCACCAGTTCCACTTCGATCTCAACCGTGTAGTAATCCGGTGTGGCACCAAGCAATGTCCCATTACCACCTTCAGACACAGGCTTTCCGCACTCATAGGAAAGACCCAGTTGATGTGTGTCCCAGGTGAGATTTGTAAATGGAATATTTGTATAAGAGAACAAGGTGGACCAGGTAGCAGCCAGATCCTGATAGCCAAATGATGTTCCGCTTCCAAGGCCGATATTACTTTCTGCCCTGACCCTTATCCGGTCAAGAGCCAGGTCATCCACACTGCCCTTGAT
>CAZPTO010000078.1:0-10765 GCA_964589155.1 uncultured Bacteroidaceae bacterium
AGGCCCAGCGCACCGAAATTGATCCATGCAAGATAAGTGGCCTCCAGCGGTGACACACGTATTCCCGGGAGGTGTTGCTTCAGGTATTGTTTAATGAACAGGTAGTTCCCTTCCAGGTAATCCAGCAGCTGTTCCAGCCAGGCATCGCCCTTATTATAAGCTGCTTCGAGTGCCACGAAACCGAAGATATTTCCCCCTCCGATATGGATATTTTCAAGGATCTTTTCATATTTCTTCTTCAGCACCGGGTCCTCGACGATCACAGCAGAGGTATGCAACCCGGCCAGGTTAAAGGTTTTGCTGGGAGCGATACAGGTGAGGGTCCGTGCGGCGATCTCTTTTCCAAGGCTGGCAAGGGGGATATGCTTATGACCGAATAGCAACAGGTCTGAATGTATCTCATCGCTGAGCACGAGCACATCATATTGCACTGCAAGGTCGGCAAGACGCTGCAGCTCGTCCCTGTTCCACGCCCTTCCTACGGGATTGTGCGGATGACAAAACATCATCATCCTGATGCCCGCGCGAAATTTCTCTTCCAGGTCATCAAAATCAATACTATACTCCCCCGCATGGTCCACAAGCTGGTTATTAACCAGCACCCTGCCGTGGTTTTCTATGGAAGAAAAAAATGGAAAGTACACAGGTGACTGTACCAGGATCTGATCACCGGGTTTGGTAAACCCCAGCACACTGAGTACTAAGGCAGGAACAACGCCAGGACTGAAATCGATCTTGCCGGGATCCACTTCCCAACCATGCCTGCGTGAAAGCCATCCTGAAATGGCTTCATAGAAACGCTTGGGTCTTACAGTATAACCGTATACTTCATGCTCAGCGCGCTCTATAATGGCCTCCTGAATAAAATCGGGCACAGCAAAATCCATATCTGCTACCCACATAGGCAGCACATCCTCCCGTCCGAACAAGGGCTTCAGGATATCATATTTCACCGAATCCGTTCCTTTTCGCTCAATTACCCTGTCAAAATCGTAATTCATCACTTATAGTTTGGTCTTTTAACTTATTCATAGAATGCCTCAACGCCCGGATAGTTCATAGATGTTGCGGCCTTTTCGGGAGAAAGCACAAAATATTCCACGCTGGCATCTGCACACAGGATTTGCTTCCCGTTGAATAACTTCACCTCGATCGCAGCAATTCTCCCGGAATGCTCCTTCAGCCTGGCGCGAATGGTCAGGGGACCTTCGTTCACCAACACAGGTTTTCTGAACCGGGAAGAAAGTCGCGAAGTGACTCCTCCTGTTTTAAGTTTGATAAACACAACCCAGCTGGCAATCTCATCCATCAGCGTGGCCTGCACCCCGCCATGGATAATATTGATATAGCCCTGGTATTGAGGATCCGGATCCCACCTGGAAATGATTTCATCTCCATCCTCGAAAAAGGTCATGCGAAGTCCGTGCTTATTGTCCGAGCTGCATCCAAAGCAGAAATACCCCGGAAGAGCATCGAACGGATTTCTGAGTTTTCTCATAATTCAACGATCTACAGGAAATTTCAAATTTAATATTTATAAATTGCGTCAGGCAATAATTCCTCCTTTTATCATTTATGGTACACCCAAAGAAACACCTCGGACAACACTTTCTTACCGATCCTGCTATCGCGGAAAGGATCGTGGACCTGCTGCCGGCAGAACAGGATATGACAGTCATGGAAATTGGACCCGGCACAGGGGTCCTGACATCTTTCCTGGTGAACAAACCATTTAAAAATTTTATTCCGGTGGAGATCGATCATGAATCCTTCGCCTTCCTCCGCAACAAATACCCCAAGCTTGGCGATTCATTGCTGCATGCTGATTTTTTGAAGATGGCGGATCAGCTGTTTCCTGTGTCATCTTTCCACATCATTGGCAACTTTCCATACAACATTTCCAGCCAGATCTTTTTCAGGATACTCGACCACAGGGACAGTGTAATGACCGTGGTATGCATGTTGCAAAAAGAGGTTGCCGACAGGATCGCTGCACCCCCCGGCTCCAAAACCTATGGAATTCTCTCGGTGCTGTTACAGGCATTTTATACTCCCAAATACCGGTTCAGTGTAAAGCCGGGCTCATTTTTTCCACCACCCAGGGTCCATTCTGCAGTAATCACGCTTGAACGCAACAATACGAAGCGCCTGAACTGTGACGAGAAATTATTTTTCCGAATTGTAAAAACCACATTCAACCAGAGACGCAAGACCATACGTAACTCCTTAAAAACAATTTTACTAACTTTGGGTGAAGAAAATGAACTCCTTTCGAAGCGTCCTGAACAACTGGGGGTCGGGGAATTCATTGAATTAACAAATTTTGTAGCATCACGGATGTAAAATATCTACAGTTGTACAGATCATGAAGCTCGAACTCACCAGGGAATATATCAGCGAACTGAGGGCGATCATCGCAGCCAGGGATGACAAGGCAGCACTGGCTATGATTGAGGATCTGCACCCGGCTGACATTGCTGAGATCTATGAAGAGCTCACCATAGAAGAGGCGAAGTACCTGTATATGATTTTGGATCCGGAGCTGGCGTCAGATGTGCTGGTCGAACTTGAAGAGGATGACCGGGAACAGTTTCTGAAGGCCCTGCCGGCCGAGGAAATCGCCAGTCAGTTCATCCATCACATGGATTCTGACGATGCCGCAGACGTGATCGCCAACCTGGATGATATGCTGAAGCAGGAGGTGTTGAAGCAGATCACGGACATCGATCAGGCCGGTGATATTGTTGACCTCCTGTCGTATGATGAGAATTCAGCTGGAGGCCTGATGGCCAAGGAGCTGATGAAGGTGAATGAGAATTGGAGTCTCACCACCTGTCTCCGGGAAATGCGAAAACAGGCAGAAGAGGTGGAAGACCTGTTTTACATCTATGTCGTGAATGATGACAATGTACTTACCGGGATCGTATCATTAAAAGCCATGCTTATCGCTACCGGCAGCACGATCATTAAAGACATATATGAAAAAGAAGTGCTGTTCGTACGCACTGACACATCCTCCGAAGAAGTGGCGCAGATCATGGAAAAATACGACCTCGTGGCCCTGCCGGTAGTGGATAGCATCGGGCGGTTGCTGGGAAGGATCACCATCGATGATATTGTAGATGTGATCCGGGACGAAGCAGAAAAAGATTACCAGATGGCTTCCGGTATCTCTTCAGATGTGGAAACTACTGACTCCCCCCTTCGTCTTTCACGGGCGCGCCTGCCCTGGTTAATCATTGGATTGATCGGTGGTGTGCTCGTAGCAGCGCTGATATCACAATTCGAAGGTGACATCAAACTAAATCCTGAAATGGCTTTTTTCATTCCACTTATTGCCGCCATGGCAGGAAATGTAGGGATCCAGTCATCAGCAATCATCGTCCAGGGCCTTGCAAGCAACAGCCTGGGACTCGAAAGCACATTCAAGAAACTGATGAAAGAGTTTCTTGTTGCCATCATGAACGGTCTGATTCTCTCCCTGCTGCTCCTGGGCTATAACCTCATCCAGGGACAGGGCCTGGCCCTTACCTATACGGTCAGTATTTCACTGTTCGTGGTCATTATTTTCGCTGCGATCTTCGGCACCCTTATTCCGCTGTTACTCGATAAGGCCAAACTGGATCCGGCCCTGGCCACCGGACCATTTATCACCACCACCAACGACATCATGGGTTTGTTCATATACTTCCTTATGGGAAGGATTCTGTATGATGTGTTTACGGTGATCTGAGCACAGTACGAACCCAAATAAATCAGGTCCTGTGAATCATGACACAACTGATCAACTATGTATCACCCTGATTAAAAAGTAGTATTGATCGCCACCACGGGATTCATGCGCGCCGCCTGCCAGGCCGGTGCAAATCCGCTGATCAGTCCGATCCCGGAAGAGATCCCAAGTCCGAGTAAAATGTTCCCCATGGTCAGGTACATGGTAAAATCACCCGCCAGGTTGATGAGCAATGTGCCCAATCCAATAATGAGCAATCCGGCAATCCCGCCCAGCAGTGAAAGAATAATGGATTCTACCAGGAACTCCATCAGGATGAACCAGTTCTTGGCTCCGATGGCCTTTTCTATTCCTATTATATGGGTACGTTCCTTTACCGACACAAACATGATGTTTGCAATCCCGAATCCTCCCACGATAATCGAAAAGATCCCGATAAAAAAACCAGCTATATTGATCACCTTGAACAGCTGGTCAAGCCGGTTATTGATGATACTGGTCTGATTTAACGCAAAATTGTTCTCATCCATCGGACTCAGCCTGCGCACGGACCGCAACAGGGAAGTGAGCTCCATGGAAAGCTCTTCCACATCCAACCCTTCCCTGGCCTCCACCCATATCTGGGGATTGGCACTTTCACTGCGAAGGTCCACAATATTCCTCATAAAGTGGATGGGAAGCAATACCAGTTCATCAAGGTTATTGTCATCGAAAGTACCCTGACCTTCCTTTTTAGTAACCCCAAGTACCGTCACTTTGAATCCTGATATCTTTACCTCTTTCCCAACCGGACTTTCTGATTGAAACAACTCATCGGCGAGATCGGCCCCGATAACAGCAATATTTCGTCCACCAGAAACCTCGAAAGGCGAAAAATACCGCCCCTCAGCGATCTCAAAGGAACGGATCTCCTGGAAACCTTCCGAGGCCCCCATGATCGTAATTTCATTGGCACTGTTATTTCCATACTTGACGGTCCGCTGCGTTGTGGCCACAAAACATGATTGCGCTGCCAACAGGGAATTGTTTCGTATATATTCATTCTCCTCCAGTGTGACCAGTGGTCTGTTCAGATATTTCCACCATGGATATTCCTCTTCCCCTTCCGGAGGTGCCCACGGCCATTTCTGGATATACACTACATCGTCACCCAGGGAAGAAACACTTTCCCTGATGTTCTTTTCCAGGGAATCTACAGCTGTAAAGACCGAAATGATCGCAAAGATCCCGATCGTGATCCCGAGCAACGTCAGCATCGACCGGAGCCTGTTTCCACTGAAGGTCTGAACTGCCATCACCAGGCTCTCCCAAAACAACCTGAAAATAATCATGATATCAATGTTAGGAACTAGAAAAAGGATTGCTATTTTTGCACCGTATTTTAACGCAAGTTAAAACTTTGCAGGGAAATATTATCATGCTTGTGCAACAGGCGTAAAATAAGTACTTTCACAACTCCGTAGTTACTAACTAGATCATTGTTTAAAAATTCTGTATGAATACAACAAAAAAGATTCGTTCCGCGCTGATCTCTGTCTTTTACAAAGACGACCTCGAAAAAATTGTCCGGAAACTGGACCAGCTTGGTGTTACCATATATTCCACCGGGGGGACCCAAAAATTCATTGAATCACAGGGCGCGCAAGTCACTTCAGTTGAATCACTTACAACCTACCCTTCCATCCTTGGCGGTCGGGTAAAAACACTGCATCCCAAAGTATTTGGCGGGATTCTCACACGCCGTGAAAATGAAAATGATGCAAACCAGATCAAGGAATACGAAATCCCCGCAATTGACCTGGTGATCGTAGACCTCTATCCATTTGAAGAGACTGTGGCATCAGGTGCATCAGAAGCTGATGTAATCGAAAAGATCGACATCGGCGGTATCTCGCTGATCCGTGCTGCTGCAAAGAATTTCAATGATGTGCTGGTCGTTTCTTCAAGGGAACAATACTCGGATTTGCTCCAACTCCTGGAACAGGGCAATGGAGAAACGACAATCGATCAACGTAAGGAGTTTGCAAGGGAAGCTTTCAATATATCCTCACATTACGACAGTGAAATATTCAACTATTTCGATGCAGCAGCATCAAGCAGCCTGAAGATCAGCCTGCGTGGATCAAAAAAACTGCGATACGGCGAAAACCCCCACCAGGAAGGATACTTCTATGGCGATTTCGGAAAAATGTTCGACCAGCTGTGGGGAAAAGAGATCTCATATAACAACCTGCTGGATATTGATGCGGCAGTGGGCCTGATCAATGATTTCACCGATACAACTTTCGCCATACTCAAGCATAACAATGCATGCGGTATTGCCACCAGGGAAGAACTCCCGGAGGCCTGGAAAGATGCGCTGGCCGGGGACCCTGTATCGGCTTTTGGTGGAATACTCATCACCAATAAAGTAATTGATGCTGCAACAGCTGAAGAGATGAATAAGATTTTCTTCGAGGTATCTATTGCCCCCGGCTATGACGATGATGCACTGGAGATCCTGAAGACGAAGAAAAACAGGATCATCCTCGTGCTGAAAGATGGAACCCTGCAGCACAGGAACGTTCGAACGGTTTTGAATGGATTCATCGGGCAGGAGCGTGACCGTAAGACGGAGGTCCCGGAAGAGCTGAAAGTGGTCACGAAAGCAAAACCCTCCGGAGCACAGGTGGCGGACCTTTTGTTTGCCAACAAATTGGTAAAACATACAAAATCCAATGCTATCGTACTCGTAAAAGGACAACAACTGCTGGCATCAGGAGTGGGACAAACCTCCAGGGTGGATGCCCTTGAACAGGCCATTGCCAAGGCTAAACATTTCAAGTTCGACCTGCAAGGAGCTGTAATGGCCTCTGATGCATTCTTCCCTTTCCCTGATTGTGTGGAAATTGCTGACAAAGCAGGGATCACTGCAGTGATTCAACCCGGGGGGTCAATCAGGGACCAGGATTCAATCGATTATTGTGATCAGCATACCATGAGCATGGTGACCACGGGATTCAGACATTTTAAACATTAAACAATAGATTCAAAATAAATGGGATTTTTTTCATTTCAGCAGGAACTCGCAATAGACCTGGGTACGGCCAATACGATTATCATTCACAACGATAAGGTAGTTGTCAATGAACCATCTATCGTTGCCATTGATCAGCATACCGGGAAATTGATTGCCATCGGGGAGAAAGCACGGCAGATGCACGGCAAGACCCATGAGAACATTAAAACGATCAGGCCTTTACGGGACGGTGTGATTGCTGACTTTCATGCAGCGGAGCAAATGATCAGGGGCATGATCAAGATGATCAATCAGAAGAAAAGGCTTTTCACTCCCTCCCTGAAGATGGTTGTGTGCATTCCCTCAGGAAGTACAGAAGTGGAGATACGGGCAGTCCGCGACTCATCTGAACATGCTGGCGGACGTGATGTGCATATGATTTATGAACCCATGGCAGCAGCCATCGGCATCGGTCTGGATGTAGAAGCCCCGGACGGTTGCATGGTAGTGGATATTGGCGGTGGAACAACTGAGATTGCTGTAATTGCCCTCGGGGGAATCGTCTGCAACCAGTCCATAAGGATCGCGGGCGATGGATTCACCAATGATATTCAAACCTACATGCGCCACCAGCACAATATAAAGATTGGTGAAAGAACGGCCGAGGAAATAAAGATCCACGTAGGATCTGCACTTCCTGAACTTGAGGATCCACCCACTGACTTTAACGTCAGGGGACCCAATTTGATGACCGCCATGCCAATTGAGATCCCTATTTCCTACCAGGAGATTGCACATTGCCTTGACAAATCATTGTCCAAGATCGAAACCGCTGTGCTGTCAGTGCTGGAACAAACACCACCGGAATTATATGCGGATATCGTTTCCAGGGGGATTCACCTGGCAGGAGGGGGTGCCCTGCTCAGGGGATTGGACAAACGGCTGACCGACAAAATCTCCATACCGTTCCATATTGCAGAAGATCCCCTGCAGGCCGTTGCCCGGGGGACAGGAATTGCGCTGAAGAACGTGGATAAATTCCCGTTCCTGATGAAATAGATGACTTAAAGGTAGCTTATGAGAGGTCTTCTCTTATTGCTGAAGAAGTATAACTATGTACTGGTTTTCATTTTGCTGGAAACCATCGCTATCATTATGCTGAGTAACAACAACCATTACCAGCACAGTATACTTGTAAATGCAAACAGGGAGATTTCCGGGGCACTTTACGAAGCAGTGGAGGGGACGAGGGAATACATGAACCTGAGGGCAACCAACGCTGTCCTGGTGGACGAAAATACCAGGCTCAGGAACAAAATCAGCGCTCTAAACGAACAGTTGGGAGATACGGTGCTGAACCCTAGACAAGTAGGTGATTATTACTATTTTCCTGCTGAAATCGTCCACAGTACATTGTTCAAGCAATTCAATTATCTTACGATCAATAAAGGACGGAGACAGGGCGTTTCAAGTGACATGGCCGTGATCGGACCACAGGGTATCGTGGGAATCGTACTTGGTAGTTCAGAGAATTATGCTACGATCATCCCGGTCATCAACAGGAATTTCCGACTGAGCGTTAAATTCAAAAAAAATGATTTCGTAGGGATCCTCCGTTGGCAGGGTGATTCACACCGAATGGCCAACCTGAATGAGATTCCCTATCATGCCAACGTATCAGAGGGAGATTCAATTGTTACCAGCGGATATTCCGCAGTATTTCCGGAGGGCCTCTTCGTTGGTACAGTTGCAGAGGCAGAGCAGCAGGAAGGAAACTTTTATACCATCCGCATCAATCTGGGAACTGATTTTCAAAAACTTTTTCATGTGAACATAATCAATAATTTCAACAGGGAAGAACAGGTAGAACTTGAAGCATCACTGGAGCAATGATCAGACTTCTGGCACGAAATATTGTACGTTTTATTGTCATCATCCTGGTGCAGGTCCTGTTGTTGGATAATGTGCTGCTGGGCGGATACCTCAATCCTTACTTTTACGTGCTCTTCATACTGCTCATGCCCTTTGAAACTCCAAGATGGGTGTTGCTGGTGGCTGGATTCTTCCTGGGACTGAGTGTTGATCTGTTCACCAACACCCTGGGCATGCATACAGCTGCCACCGTTCTGGTGGCGTTTATGCGGCCGTGGGTACTGAGTATGTTTGCGCCCAGAGATGGCTATGAACCCGATACATTCCCCCGGATCTATTATTATGGCTTCAGTTGGTTTGCAGGGTATGCAGCCATCCTTACATTCATCCACCATTTCGCACTCTTTTATATAGAAGTTTTTCATTTCCAGTATTTTTTTAATACATTTCTGAGGGTCATTCTGAGCACTGCTCTGACCACCTCAACGATCATTTTAAGCCAGTATTTTATCTTCAGGAAATAGGTCCAGATGAAATCATTCGATAACAGAAGGTATGTGTTTATTGTTTTCACAGTCCTGACCGGGCTGGTGTTCATCGTGCGGTTATTTTCCCTGCAGGTCGTGGAAACCTCGTACAAGGTATCCGCTGAAAACAATTCACAGAGCCACGTGGTCGTTTACCCTTCCAGGGGATTGATTTATGACCGCAACGACGAGTTGCTGGTATCCAACCAGGCTGCCTATGACATCATGGTGGTGCCCAATAACCTACGCCCATTCGATACTACTGAATTCTGCAGCATCCTTGATATCACAGAGCAAAGCCTCAATGAGCGGCTGCAACGTGCCAAGAATTACTCCTGGCGGGTACGGTCCGTTTTCATGAAACAGGTCAGTTTCGACGTGGCTGCGATTCTCCAGGAAAAAATGTACAAATTTCCCGGCTTCTCCCTGCAGACAAGGACCCTTCGAAAATATGCACGTCCGGTTGCTTCCCATATTCTTGGGTATATTGGCGAGGTGGATAACAGGATCCTGGAAGAGAACGAATACTATGCCATGGGAGACTATATCGGGGTGATCGGGATAGAAAAATCGTACGAAGAAAACCTCAGGGGGGAAAAGGGATTGAAGATTTTTCTGAAAGATGTCCATAACCGCATCATCGGCTCCTACGAAGATGGGAAATACGATAAACCTGCGAAGGTGGGCAAGAACATGACCATCTCACTGGACGGAGATCTCCAGGAGTACGGTGAACAGCTTATGCAGGAATTTGTCGGAAGCATCGTGGCCATTGAACCCTCCTCAGGCGAGATTCTCACGATGGTCAGTTCCCCCAGCGTAGATCCCAACATGCTCACTGGCCGGAACCTGGGTGAAAGCATCCGTAAACTCTCTGCAGATACATTGAATCCCCTGTTCAACAGGGCCCTGATGGCACAGTACCCCCCCGGCTCCACATTTAAAACCATCAATGCACTGATCGGTTTGCAGGAAGATGTATTGCACACCGGCACCTCTTACTATTGCGATTATGGGTATTATTACCGGGGGATCCACGTGGGATGTCACACACACAGGACTCCCCTGGACCTGGTGGAAGGGATTCAGCACTCCTGCAATACTTACTTTTGCAACGTGTTCAGAAGGATCATGGAAGATCCCGAATATGCGAACACAGAAGAGGCCTTTAACCACTGGCGGGAACATGTAACCTCGTTCGGGTTTGGCGAAAAGCTTGGAGCAGATTTCAGCAACGAATTGAAAGGAAATATTCCCACCGCATCCTATTACGATCGCTATTACACAAGCGGACACTGGAATTTCCTTACGATCATATCGATGGCCATCGGGCAGGGCGAATTGCTGATCACTCCGTTGCAGATGGCCAACATGACCGCTACCATTGCCAACAGGGGCTGGTACTACACACCACACCTGGCCAAAGAAATTGAAGGCGAACAGGACATCGATCCGAAATACACGGAGAAACATCATACCACAATTGACGAAAAACATTTTGAACCCATCGTGGAAGGAATGGCCCTCGCTGTGAACGGCGGACCTGGTTCCACAGCACGGATCGCCAAAATACAGGATATTACCGTATGTGGAAAAACCGGAACTGCAGAAAATCCACATGGAAAAGATCATTCT
>CAZPTO010000079.1:0-10736 GCA_964589155.1 uncultured Bacteroidaceae bacterium
ACCAGGGGATCAGGGTGCATTATTCTGTGGAAGGTGATGGCAGGGTGTTGCTTTTTCTTCATGGGTACCTGGAATCTTCTGCAATATGGGAAGCTTTTACAGGCAGGTTTACGGATCGTTATAAGGTGATTTGCCTGGATATTCCGGGACATGGCGCATCAGGGATTCTTGCTCCGGTTCACGAGATGGAAGAAATGGCCCGTGTGGCAAGAGCCGTTCTGGATGCGGAACAGGTCAGCCAGGTTGTTGTTTTTGGACACTCAATGGGAGGGTATGTCACAATGGAATTTTTGCATCTTTTTCCTGAAGCAACGGCAGGATATTGCCTGTTCCATTCAACTTGTTTTGCTGACAATGACGAAAAGAAACTGAACCGGGACCGTGAGATCAGCCTGGTGATGTGTGGCAAGAAAATGCAGATCATACATACCAACATTCCCAAAGGGTTTGCAGAAAAGAATGTGGCCACACTTGCGCCCTGGGTGAACAGGGCAAAGCAGATTGCTGCCGGTGCACCTGATAAAGGGATCATTGCATTGCTCCAGGGAATGAAAAGCAGACGGGACCATACTGAACTCTTGCGAAAAGCTACACCCAAACCTTTACTGATCTGGGGAAGAAGAGACAACTACATCGGAGCGGAAGTCTTTGAAAAACTCCGAAATATTGCCCCGGAAGCTTCCTTTTTGATCCTGGATGAGTCCGGTCATATGGGATTCATTGAAGAGCCCGAAAACGCATACCTGGGGATTACCCGTTATCTTGCATCCCTGGAATAAAAGTACTCCAGGTGATCTGAATACTCAAAATGCATATCAGGAAATAGGTTACCTGTTAATGTGCGTTCCCGGAATAAAAAAATGCCAGGCGAGCTGAATGCACAGCAGCCTGGCGTTTGTTTTCAGAGCATTATTCATCTACAGGTTGGGTCCTCTTCGACCCTGCGGGCAATTTGGTCCGTAGTATCCCCTGTTTCCACGGGGAGCGTTGTGCCTGAAGTTTCCTTTTCCGCCTTGCCTGTTCCTGTTTCCGTACTGGGCAAACTGTCGGTGCTTACGGTGCTGTTCCAGTTTCAGGATCTGCTCCTCGGTGAGGATCTTGTTTACTTCCGCGCGGTGGGCGACCCTTGTTTTCATCTGCCCGTTCATCAGTTCCGTTTTCTGATCGATTAATTTTGCCGCAGCTTTTTCATCGATTTCATATTCAGACATGATGGTTCTTTGTTTTGCCCTGATCTCACCCATCTGGTTCCTGTAATCCTTCATCTGCTCGTATCGATCTGCTCTTAATTCAGTTAGGGCAGCTTTCTGATCTTCGGTAAGGTCAGTTAGAATGTTTTCTATTGCAGCCTGCCTGAAATTTCCCTGGTTGACACCGCCACAGGGTCCGTATCCCCGTCCCTGTCCGGGCTGTGCACTCAGAGTTATTGTCAGCAATGCAAAAAACGTTGTCGAGATTATACCTTTTCTTAATGATTTCATTTTTCTTAATATTTTAATTAAACAACCATTTGACACTTGGATGACGAATCATGCAAATGGTTTAATCTAAATGAAATTCGAACCTTAAGGTACAGTATATTAAGTTGTTGTTATATTGAAGATAGGGTGTCTATGGCAATGTTCAGGGTATGGTCTACCTCACGTATGATGGGATAGAATCCTTTGTTATCGATAATATTGCGTGCAATGTATGCCTTGATCTGTGTCAGGATATAGTTCCCGGAAATCTCCAGGTCTTCCTGTTCGAATTCAACTTTTTTCGAATCAGCATAAGCGATAAAATCCTTCATCAGCTCCTGGTCATCCAGGTAATCGGAAATCTCTGATGGCGTGGTCATCTTCTTCAGTTCATCGCGGTGCAGATCGGTATATTGAAAGGCAAACCTGTGCGTCAGTCCCAGGTTGGTTACGCGGGACAACAGGGGAGTGTAAAAAGTTGTATCGACCGGGACGAACAGATCCGGCATGATCCCGCCTCCACCATAAACGGTTCTTCCCCCGGGGGTGATAAATTTCAGAGAATCACTGAATGAGATAGAGTCTTCATTTTCAAATTCACCGTGCAGGAACCGGTTGGAAATGTCGTTATAATATTCTTCTCTTCCGTTTTCGTAGGGTTTTTGAATGCTTCTCCCGGTGGGTGTATAATATTTTGCGACAGTCAGCCGGATCGCAGAACCATCTGAAAATGTCATCTGCTCCTGCACAAGTCCTTTACCGAATGACCTTCTGCCCACAATCAGCCCGCGATCATTGTCCTGGATGGCCCCGGCCAGGATCTCACTTGCGCTTGCGGATGCCTCATCGATAAGGATAACCACCTCATCCTCTTTGAGTAATCCCCGTGATGTGGCATAATCATTTTTTCTCGGCCGTGACCGTCCTTCGGTATAGACGATCAATCTTCCGTCCTCCAGGAACTGGTCGGAAATCTTGATGGCAGCATCCATGATCCCTCCTCCGTTTGAGCGGAGATCGACGATGATCTTTTCCATTCCCTGCGCTTTCAATGCTTCAACAGCCTTGATGAATTCTTTATAGGTGGTTTGTGCGAAACTGCTGATCTTCACATATCCGATATTGTCCTCGATCATGTAGTGCACATCCACGCTGTATATCGGGATGTCGTCACGGATCACCTCAAACTCGATTAATTCCGGCTCTCCTCTTCTTTTGATCTTCAGGCTGACGGGCGTTCCTTTTTCTCCTTTCAGCATGGATACGATCTCGTCGCTGTCCATCTCCACGCCGGCAACTACTGTTCCTTCCACTTCAACGATCCTGTCTCCTGCCTGGATCCCGACTAGTGCAGATGGGCCGTTCGGGACCGGGCGGATGATCGCCACCGTGTCTTCATTCATATTGAAAAGGACACCGATGCCACTGAAATTTCCTGTGAGCGGTTCATTGTATTTCTGAAAATCTTCTGCGGGAATATATACCGAATGCGGGTCCAGGTTTTTCAGAATGGCTGGAATAACATCTTCATTGATTTCCCCCACCGGGACAGAATCCACATAGTCGTTGAGCACATAGTACAAGGCGGAATTGATCTTGTCATTCCTGGGGGTGATATTCAAACCGTGCGGGGAGCCGACATTGAACCTGCTGCTGGACGTCTGGCGCGAAATTTCACTGGAGATAATCGATTTTACACGCAACTGTGTAAATAGGTTTCCCAGGAATATCCCGATGACCAGCGCCACTGCAATGATAACCGGTCCGTATATAATCAGTTTGTCTCTTTTAGGTAACTTCATCTGTGATCTCCGCTATATGAACTAATTCAACTTCTGCACGTTCCAGCAGGTCCAGTCCGTCAGTAATCCTGTATTTTTCAGAAAAAACTACCCTGGAGATGCCTGCCTGGATGATCAGCTTCGCACATTCAATGCACGGTGAGGTAGTGATATATAACGTTGAACCCTCACTGCTGTTGTTTGATTTTGCAACTTTGGTGATCGCATTGGCTTCTGCATGAAGAACGTACGGTTTGGTGATATTATTCTCATCCTCACACTTATTTTCGAAACCGGAAGGCGTTCCGTTGTAGCCATCGGATATAATCATTTTGTCTTTAACGAGCAGCGCACCCACCTGTCTTCTCTTGCAATAGGAGTTCGTCGCCCATATCCTGGCCATTTGCAAATACCTCAGATCTATTTTCAGTTGCTTATCTTCCACTTTCTGCTGATTTTCAACGCACTATTACGAACTGCAAATATAGTGGTTTTCACGGGAAGAACCGGGTGTGAGCACAAGGAATAGAGGAAATATCTAGATATTGGTCTTTTTCTTCAAAAAATATTTTCAGCATAAATTCTTCCAGTTCCTGCTGTCGTGTCTCTTTGCTTTGTATTGTGAATGTGCATTCCACGCCGATGGGATCAGCTGCCTCTTTGAAAATCCGGCCAAATTCAGCATGGTGAATCCCGTCCTTTGTGATTGGTTGAGGTCTGTCGTTGCTATAAGACAAATAAACCGGGGGGTCTTCTTTGCTGAGATGTGTAAGGGGTGAACATTCCAGTGACAGATTTTCATATTCCTCCCAATTGTTCAATAGGTCATCCATGCTATTTGCGCCGACAGACTTCCAGATCATTCCATGACTGGTAGCTGAGGTTCCGATTCGCTCCTGTATCAACGTAGCGTCTATGGTAGTTTGAGCCGAAATCACTGCAGCTGCCAACAGGCGTGTGGATTCTCTTTCAACTGGATCTTTACTGTTCGGGTTGGCCAGGTCATCATGACAGGCCAGCCACAAGCTGGAACAACCACCTGCAGATCCTCCGGTGGCAATGATCCGGTCCGGATCGATATTCCATTCATCAGCCATGCTGCGGACGAACTGAAGCGCCCTTGCCGCATCAACCAGGCTGCATGGCAGTTTGTTTTCACCCCGGGCAAGCCGGTAATTGATACTTACATAGGAAATACCCTTTTCCAGGAGATTCAGATGAGGTCCTTTGTTCCCTTCCTTGCTGCCACCGCCCCAGCCCCCGCCGTGAATATAAAACACCAGGGGCGTAGGGGTTTGTGATTCAGCTTTCCAAAAATCCAGTTTATTCCTTTCATGGGGTCCGTATGCAACATCCCGCGATGTCGGCTCGAATTTTTTCCTTGAAACTTTTATCCACTTCCCTTCCAGCATGACTGAATCCGGGTGTGTTGCGTATTTTTCATCTTCCAGGATCACTGCCTGGGAATCCTGACCATAACCCATCATGGGTATTGTTATCAAGATTACTATAAACCATACATGCCGCATCTTTATCATTGTATTTTATTCCTCATACACAATCTTAAAAACAGTATTCCTGTCGTCCGGGAAAATGTAAGTTTTATAAGTCGGGCTCTGAACATTAATATAGAAGGCTTCTTCAGCCCGGTTTCCCCACCAGTTTTTACTTGTAAATGCCTTTTCCCCGGTATGTACCACAACAACCTCCTCGATGTTTTTTTCCTGGGGACCGATGTTGATATGGCCAATGGGTTGATTCGTAACGTGTGCGTAAAGCACATTGCCCTTTCGGGTAAAATAGCCCCAGTCAGGTTTTGGCAACCCTGCATCCTTGCATCCATAAATGCTTTCACCGTTTACCTGCATCCATTCTCCAACCGCTTTCAGTGTTTTCCTTGATTCAAGAGGTATCGTTCCCTGGGAATCAGGTCCCACATTCAGCAACAGGTTCCCGTTTTTACTTACGCAATTTGCCAGCGCATGGATAATCAATTCCGGTGATTTCCATTCCTCATCAGTTGACCTGTATCCCCAGGAATTATTCAGGGTAAGGCATGTTTCCCATGGGATCGGGTTTCCATATTTGTCAACCAGTTTCTTCCCGGGAATACCTTGTTCAGGCGTTTCAAAGTCCCCGTAGCCGGTAAATTCGCGGGCCTTACCAGAGACCCCATGGTTTTGTACAAGCCTGTTGTTTAGAATGATATCCGGCTGATGTTTCCTGATCATTTCGATCAATTCGCTGGCCCCCCATTTCTCACCGGAATAATCATCAAAGGAAAAATCCAACCACAGTATATCGATCTTTCCATATTTTGTCATCAGCTCTTCAATCTGCTTATGCATATAATCAAGGTATGCATCCCAGTTATACTCTTCCTTCGAAAAACCTTCTCTGCCATTCAGGGGATGATTGCCCACATAGGGGTAATCCTTATGATGCCAGTCGATCAACGAGTAATACAATCCAACTTTCAGACCCTGCGACCGGAATGCCTCAATGTAGTCCCTGGTGTAATCTGCACCCTTCACATTATTGGAAATTTTATATTCCGTATACTCACTGTCAAACATACAGAACCCATCGTGGTGTTTTGCAGTCATCACCGCATATTTCATCCCTGCCTCCTTTGCCAGCTTTGCCCATTCGATGGGATTGTAATTCCGGGGGAGGAAAGCATCAACATACTTTTGGTACTCATCTGTTGTAAGGTGCTGCCTGCTTTTAAACCATTCACCGTCAGCTGCAACAGAATATACTCCCCAATGGATAAACATCCCGAAGCGGGCATCCCTGTGCCAATCGGTTCTGTCAATCGTGTTGTTATACTTTTCGATGTACTTTTCATCCTGGGCATGCAGATTACATATCAGGATTACCATTAAAGTGAGAAGGAGCGTTTCTTTTTTCATAATTAATAAAGGTTAAACATGGCATGTGCATGCATATTTATTTGAATTTTCTCTTTCCATGTTAAGATACCCGGAACGCAGTAAAGATAAAAAAATAGAAATTAAAATCTGTGGGACACACACGTACTTCGCGCTCGGCTCCGTCATATGACACTTTGTTAAATATACATAGATCTGTCATTGCTTATCCCTCTTTTCAATGCACCTCCCAACCGAACTTTTTCCCGGGCTATTTTGGGGGATTTGGAGTTGACCTGGCGAACGGAAATAAGTCCAAATCCATTTTAAACGGGTATTTTGACAAATCAATAAATAATTTCGAATGATTAAAATTTGAGAAGTCAGAATTATTCAATCACTAACTTTTTGGTAACCATTCCATGGACATTTCTTATTGAAATCAGGTAAACACCTTTACTGAAATCCGCAACATCAATAACACCATTTTCAATAATTTTTGTTTCTAATATCTTCTGCCCGGAAATGGTAAAAACAGACAGATTAACTTCTCCGGTAACAGCAATCATTACTTTTTCAGACGCCGGATTAGGATATATTGAACACACGAACTCATGGTCAGGCCCTGATGTCGCCGTTCCTGCTTCTGAAGTAAATATAACTGCGTCACTTCCAACATCTCCCCGGGGATCTGTTGCTGTAAAAGTAATTGTTTCCCCGCCTGTCCAGTTGTCTTGTGGCGTTGAAATAGTTGCAATTCTATTTTCATCTATGGTTACACTCAGTTCTACATTGCCACTATAAGTCCAGGTTATTTCTGAATCTGTGTGATCTTCATCGCTAACGTAATTATCCAATTGTATGGTTGCGAAACTACTGCCCTCTAACTTTGTCTGGTCTGGAATGTCGGAAACTACGGGAGCAGCATTTTGAGCACCGGGAAAGAAATATTGAAGTGCGTTCCCAATCACTCCGCTCCAATTGGACATGGTATGTCCTTCGCTTACAATATCATATTCAAATGTTTTACCCTTTTGCTCGAAGATGTTTTGCAATCGCTCGAAATAACCCTTCTCCCGGGTGTCAAATATTCCATAGCTCATGTAAATTTTCATGTCAGTCAAATCAGCTGCCAGCATGTCTTCCCTGATATTGTAGCCACCATCGGGTGGATTGGGGTGCATAATCGGTGACAGGATAGCGGTGTTCTGAATGTGTTCAGTTGCCATAGCGCAGAAAAACGCAGCATTGTATCCGCCGTATGAAAAGCCGGCAATGGCTCTTGTCCCCGGCGTGGCATTTGTTTTATAGGCTGCATCAATTTCTGGAACAAGCTCCAGTGTCACATATTTTACAAAATTTATGTTGTTACGGTACTCATTGGATCGCCTGTTATCTTCCAGATTGTCAGGATTACGCGGATCAAGAAAGACAGCTATAATTGGTTCAATGGTTTTATCATAAATGAGATTATCAAGTATAATCTTCATCTTGCCGTTTGCGTCATCAGCAAAATCCTGTCCATCGGTAACAAATATTACCGGCAAATCTGACAATGCAGCGTAGCCTGCCGGAGTGTAGACCCGGTATTGACAGGTGTAATTCAGATGAGAGCTGAATTTCATTATATTTTCTGATAACACCCCTTTGGGTATGGAAGGTCGTTCAATAGTTGCGTGGGGGATTTCATAATCAGGCATCCTTAAATCTGAATTTCCCCATTCTACAGTCACGGGATACGGGTTATTCTCATCTGCGATCCATTCGCTTCCATTGATTACTATTTTATAACCTAATCTTGCATCTGATGGCAGCTCCTGCTCCAATAACCATATATTACTGACTCCCAATCGGACGCCCTGATCAGCATTCGGATTCCATTCGTTGAATTCTCCTGCCCAGCTTACTGTGTTTGCTGTTCCCCGGTAAAGGAATGCAACCTTTGTCCCGATAGTAAAAGGGAAATTTCCGGTAGCAATCAGCTCATCCCAAAAAGCATCCAAATCGGAGGCATTGGCTGCAGAACTGGTTAATTCTGTAAGCTTTGCAATAAATTTGTCGTAATCAGTAAAATAATCGGCTGCTTCTTTTTGAAGATATTCTACTTCGAGATAATAATAATATGCGTTCATAAAATCATCCTCTGACGAATATCCTAAATTGGCGATACCGGTTTGATGATTCAGCAACACGTCTTTCACAGCGGAATAACCGCCTTTTTCATAAATAAAATTTTGCATGATCCGTCCCAGCAAATAGTAGTCAACATTTGATTGACCGGGATAAACCTTAGTATCTTCAAAAGTAGGGCGTTGACCAAAATAATTAATGGCTTTATCAAGGGCGTTCCGGGTCTGGTTTTTTAATGCCTCTTTTTCTTCCTGCGTATCAGGCCGGCGTGCTAAAAATTCAGCAAAGCCTTCATTGAGCCAGGCTGTCATATTGCCTGCAGGTAAATGGGGTTGTACCAGATGCGCTAACTCGTGTCTTATGAGATGTACAAACCTTTCAATATCATCAGCATTTGCCGGACTTGTACTTGAAACTCCTGAAGACCATGCCGTACCCCCTGTATACCTGTTTATACAGTCCACACCATTGATCTTTGCAAAGTCACATTCCGGCATGGTAATGTAACTGAATTTTTCATAAACATCGAAACCAAACAATCCAATATATTCATTGATTGCATCTTCCAGGAGTGTAGGAAAGGAGTCTGCCCAGAAGTCATCTGATTCGCGGTAATAATATTTAAAATGATCTGTCTCTTTGCCTTGCTTTATTCTGTTCTGCTCATTTGTTTCAAGGATTCTTACATCAAAATATCTGAACCAGATTTCAAAAAGCTTATCCATTGACTCAACATTATTCCACCATGGAACCGGAGCAATTGTCGTAGCATTTGTTACGTCCAGCAAATGATAATTCCATGGGGTATAGACACCCATAAATTCGCCAAACAGATATGCAATAGCCAAACCGTTATTTTCAGTAAAATCTACCGGATCATTCAGGACATCAAATGAGGTTAGCGTTCCATTATAATTATGATAAGCTGTTTTGACATCTGCATCTTCAATGCCAATACCTGATTCATAGGCTGCGAAACCGGTCTTAAACCAAACGGGCATTTCCTCGACCTGGTAATAATACTGAAGAAAAGATTGACACATGTAATAAATTGCTGCCTGGTCAATATCTGAAAACACTTCAACTTGCGCGGCAGTAGTTGGCTCACTCACATAAACCTGACCATGTTCATTAACAAAACCGCAATCGAAGGCCAATGCGCCTGATGGCTTTTGCGATTCGAACCCTGCAGAAGATATCACAGTAATATTTAATGCATAAGGTGCAGCATTATTTTTTTGTCGATGCAGGTTCAGTGCATTCATCTTATTTTCAATACGCTCCTGATCAAGTTCAGCAGGGAATGATGCGTCTGTAACCGGAGGGAAAGACCTGACAACATTACTAATTCTCAGCTCATCAATATAACCCTCATATGCCTCTCCAATCCTGAGGTCTTGTGAATTAATCAATGCGCCTGAGCCGGAATCATTTTGTGAAGTGGATGATACAATATCGCCATTTATATCGTGAACATTGACAGTGATGATTGAATTTGAAACATCCCTGATAAAAGCCACATGATACCATTGATTTACTTCAGGCGACATTTCCGTAACATTGATGCGGGCTTCTTTATTCGAAAAGTAGAATCCATGCAAAAGATTCCCCCACCATGGATTTAATTCCAGGGCATAATTTGAGAAATAATCATCGGTATCTCCAGGTTTTCGCACAATCACGGATTGAACACCAGGATTGAATGCTGTTATGTTTACCCACGCTTCAATGGTCCAGTCACCATTTAGATTTAAATTTGAATGATGGGGTACAGTAAGATAGGAAGAGCCATCAAGCTTCAGACATTGCCCAAATTGATCGGAGGGATTATTGCTGTAAGATAACCCATTTCCATTGGCACTGCCGTTACCGCTTAATGTTGATGCATTGGTCAGGTCGCCATCAAAATGCATCAGCAAAATGGTATTGTCATCGCTTGTGTAGGGCACAATTTCGGCTTCCCCGGGGTCTGAAGATTGACTTTGGTAGATCCGTACGTAGTCGATTTCCAGGGTATCATTTACAAAATTGGGGTCAGTATCTGGCAGGAAGGCAAAATTAAGTAACAAGAATTGTTCAGCATTAAAGGGCCAGGTGTTGCTATTGATTTCATTAGGTTGATAGGTATAATGGGTAACATCGTCAACACTGAACACAAGTTTCTCAGGATACCAACTGAGCGTATAGGTATGGAATTCAGTTGTGGCATCAGGTATTGTTTGTCCTCCCTTGTTAATTGTTCCTCCGTAGCTTGATGGGGTATGGGTGGCACTTGTCACGTAATTTTGATTGGCTCCCCAGTGTTCCATAATGTCAATTTCACCACATTCCGGCCAGAAGGTGGTACCAAATCCCTGCATATCCCACCAACTACCATCAGCATCAATGTTTTTGCCCAGCATCCATATTGCTGGCCAGGTACCAATGCCTGCGGGTAATTTTGCACGTACCTCTACTTTTCCATATTGAAATGCAAATTTGGAATTCAGCCT
>CAZPTO010000080.1:0-10652 GCA_964589155.1 uncultured Bacteroidaceae bacterium
CCGGGTCTGTAGCCTTATCCTGGCAACCAAAGAACCATACATACCACAAAATATCCTGGAATCAATCCTTGTAGATGCAAGAATGGAATATCTTGGAAGAAGTGATTACCTGACTCAGGTAAAACTGTTGTACCTGGAAAAGAAAAATGTATATACTGATCTATCAAGGGAAAAATTCATAAAACAACAGGCCGATCTGATCAATAATTATAACTACTTTACCCTTGCTGCACAACGATTGCGTGAGGTCAACCCGGAAAATCAAGTGAAAAATCTCCGGGACTGGAAATAAGATTTAAAACATCACTGTAAAACATCTTTTCCTGATTGTAGAACCGTTCCTGAATTACTACATTTGATTGCTCAAATAAAACTTTATACCTATGAGTATTGACTGGAAACACCTGGGCTTCGGAATCAGTGAAACGGATTATAACGTGCGTTGTTATTACAGGAATGGCGAATGGGGTGAACTGGAGATATCTTCATCCACCCAGATCTCCATGCACATGGGGGCCACCTGCCTGCACTACGGACAGGAATCATTTGAAGGATTAAAAGCATACAGGGGCAAAGACGGAAGGATCCGGTTGTTCAGGTATGATGAAAATGCAAAAAGAATGCGCACCTCTGCACAGGGTATCATGCTGGCGGAAGTGCCCCAGTCCCTTTTCCAGAAGGCTGTTGAAAAGGTCGTAACGCTCAATGAAAGGTTTGTCCCTCCCCATGGAACAGGTGCATCTTTGTATATCAGGCCCTTGCTGATCGGCACAGGCCCGCAGGTGGGTGTCAGGCCTGCCGATGAATTCCTCTTCATGGTGTTTGTGATGCCGGTTGGACCCTATTTCAAAGAAGGATTCAAGCCTGTCGATGTCATGATTACAAGGGATCATGACAGGGCAGCCCCGCTGGGAACAGGACATCTTAAAGTTGGTGGAAATTATGCCGCCAGTATGACCTCGGTTGCAGAGGCACACGATGCAGGATTTGCAACAGCACTTTATCTGGATGCACGTGAGAAGAAGTACATAGATGAAGCCGGACCCGCCAACTTTTTCGCCATCAAAGACAATACGTATATTACGCCTGATTCACATTCCATCCTGCCTTCTATTACCAATAAAAGCCTGCAACAAATTGCATCTGACATGGGCATGAAAATTGAAAAAAGACCAATTGAAGTCAGCGAGCTGAGCAGCTTCGAAGAGGCAGGAGCCTGCGGAACGGCTGCGGTGATCACACCCATCAAAAAGATCGTAGATGTGGATCAGGATCAAACCTATTCCTATGGGGACGGTACCAACCCGGGGGCAATTACAACAAAACTGTATGAAACATTAGTCGGAATACAGTACGGCGATCTGGAAGATCCCTATGGATGGGTCACCCTGCTGGACTGATAGAATTGCATTGATCAGAAAGCGCCGGAATTCCCGGCGTTTTTTTTATCTTTGGGCAAATCTGATCATGTTGCCATGGCAAAAAATGAAAAAAGAATCAGCAGGCGAAGGCTCCGGAGTTCTCACTTTACTTCAGTAATCAGCATCTCCCTCGTTCTGTTCCTGATCGGTTTTCTTGGATTGCTGATCATCAACGGACGAAATATTAATAAAACAGTCCGCGAGAGTATTGGTTTTAATGTAATTCTGAAAGAAAACGTCAAAGATGCAGATATTCTGCAGCTACAGAAAATACTGGATGCCAAAACATACACCCTTTCCACCGAATATATTACCAAGGAAGAAGCTGCCCTGGAGACCGAACAACTGGTTGGAGGCGAATTTGTGGAATTCCTCGGGTTCAATCCACTACCGCCCTCCATCAGGTTAAGATTGCAGGCTTCCTATACCCGACCCGATTCCGTGGTATTTATTGAACAAGAGATCCTTAATTACGACCAGGTGAATGAAGTGGTGTATAAAAAGACCCTGCTGTATGCCATCAATGAAAATATCAGGAAAATCAGTATCGTCATTCTTGGTTTCAGTGCACTGCTCACCCTTGTTGCCATCACGCTGATTAATAACACCATCCGGTTGTCCATCTATTCCAACCGGTTTATCATTAACACAATGCAGCTGGTTGGTGCAAACAGGGGGTTCATTCGTAAACCATTTATGATAAGAAGCCTGATCAATGCAGTGGTCGGGACAATCATTGCCATGTCTCTCATTACAGGGATCGTATACCTCGCTGCTGAAGAGCTTGAAAGCATCATCTCTTTTACCGATCTCAACCTAATGTTACTGTTGGGAGCATCTATCCTGGTAATTAGCATTGTAATTAACTGGATTTCTACTTTCTTTGCAGTAAATAAATATCTGAACATAAAAACAGATAAACTCTATTATTAATCAGTCAATCATGGCCAGGAAAAATAAAGAGAAGGAAAATTTTGCACTCGGATCCGAAAATTATAAGTTGCTGATCATCGGTTTCGTAATCATTGTCATTGGTTTCTTATTGATGCTGGGAGGTAAAACAGACGACCCGGCTGTATTCAAACCGGAAGAGATTTTTAGTTTCCGCCGTATTACCCTCGCCCCGCTCGTGGTCCTCGCTGGTTTCGTTTTTGAAATCTGGGCGATTATGAAAAAACCCAAATCCGATTCACAAGAAGAAAAATAAGCCCGAATCCCTGGCATGAGTATTATTGAAGCGATCATCCTTGGTATTATACAGGGACTCACAGAGTTTTTGCCGGTAAGCAGCAGTGGACACCTGGAAATCGGTAAAGTGATTCTTGGTGTGAATATAGAAGAAGACCTTGGTTTCACAGTAATGGTGCATTTTGCCACCGTACTTAGTACAATCACAGTATTCTTTTCAGAGATCAGGCAACTGATGGCAGGCCTGTTCAAATTCAGGTGGAACGAGGAAACAAAATACATTTCCAAATTGCTCTTTTCTGCGATACCTGTGCTTTTCGTAGGTATCCTGTTTGAAGACGAAGTTGAAATACTGTTCGGTAAAAGCGATACCACCCTGGTCTTTGTAGGTATAGCACTGTTAACCACTGCTGGTTTGCTTGCCCTCACAGGCCTTATCAAGTCCGGGAAGCAAAAAAAGATTCCATTCTCCGATGCCCTCATTATCGGTGTAGCACAGGCCATGGCAGTGATTCCCGGACTTTCAAGATCCGGATCCACAATTGCCACAGGATTGCTCCTCAAAAACAACCGGGAACAGGTTGCCAAATTCTCTTTCCTCATGGTGCTGGTCCCCATCATCGGAGCCTCACTGCTGAAATTGCTGGACTGGTCCGGATCAGGCGCCTCAGGTACCGGCGCGCTGCCCCTGGCTGGTGGATTCATTGCTGCTTATATCAGTGGATTTCTCGCATGTAAATGGATGATCAATATCGTCAAAAGAGGCAAACTTATATGGTTTGCCATCTATTGCGCTGTGATCGGAATCATCTCAATCGTATTTTCAATATAATGCATGACTGATAAAGCTGCACAAGAATTTCTAGAAGGTCAGATCATTCTGATCGACAAAGAGTTGGGCTGGACCTCCTTCGATGTAGTGAACAAGCTCCGTATCGAATTGCGAAATGCCCTGGGGATAAAAAAGATTAAGGTGGGGCATGCCGGGACACTGGACCCCCTGGCCACAGGCCTCGTGATACTTTGCGCTGGTAAGGCCACTAAACAAATTGAATCTTTCGTGGGGCTCGAAAAGGAATATACTGCCGAGATCATCATCGGGGCCACTACTCCTTCATACGACCTGGAAACAGAAATCGAAAACACATTTCCTTATCAGCATATCATCCAGGATCAGCTCAAATCCGTCTTGGATAATTTCAGGGGTCAGATCGAACAAACCCCTCCCAATTACTCTGCCAAACAGGTAGACGGCAAAAGAGCCTACAACATGGCCAGGCAGGGTGAGTCCTTTCAACTGAAAAAAAATACCGTGACCATCCATGAACTGGAATTAAGTGAATTCTCTCCTCCAAAAATCAGTCTGCGCGTGCTTTGCAGTAAAGGAACCTACATACGTTCACTGGCAAATGACATCGGTGAAAAACTCGGTACAGGAGCCTATTTATCTGCACTGCGGAGAACGAAAATTGGTGATTATCATGTAAATGATGCGGAAAAAATATCCGACTTTGTAAAAAATTTAAAACCTTTGTAACATTTTGGTGTTTGTTACGTATAAGGTAGCTCGTCAACCAGCAAAAATCAACCAATCATAACGAGCTCACAATAAAAGTGTGTATATAAAATGAAATTATCACAGTACAAGTTCAACCTGCCACCGGATCTAATTGCAAAATACCCTGAAGCGAATCGTGATGAATCGAGGCTCATGGTGTTACACCGTGATTCGGGGAAAATAGAGCACAAACAATTCAAAGACATCATCAATTACTTTGACGATCAGGATATTATGGTATTTAATGATACCAAAGTATTCCCTGCCAGGTTATATGGCAACAAAGAAAAGACCGGTGCGGAGATCGAGGTCTTCCTGCTTCGGGAGCTCAACCGCGAACAGCGTTTGTGGGATGTGCTCGTTGACCCGGCAAGAAAAATTCGAATTGGAAATAAATTATATTTTGGTGAGGACGACGTGCTGGTAGCTGAAGTAATTGACAACACCACTTCAAGGGGCCGGACCCTCCGTTTTCTGTATGATGGTGATTACGACGATTTCAAGAAAACGCTCTTCGATCTTGGAGAAACACCCTTGCCCAAGTTCATCGACCGGCCCGTGGAACCCGAAGACAGGGAGCGGTTTCAAACCATTTTTGCCAAGAATGAAGGTGCTGTTGCCGCGCCCACTGCCGGTATGCATTTTAGCAGGGAACTATTGAAGCGACTGGAGATCAAGGGAATTGATTTTGCGTATGTGACATTGCATGTGGGGTTGGGTAATTTCAGAACAGTGGATGTTGAAGACCTCACAAAGCACAAAATGGATTCTGAACGGATCATTATCGGCAATGATGCAGTTAAAAGTGTGAATAAAGCCAAAGAACGGCGCAGCAATGTGTGTGCGGTAGGAACCACAGTATTGCGGACACTCGAAAGCTCAGTCTCCACTACAGGACATCTGAAGCCTTTCGATGGCTGGACCAATAAATTTATTTTTCCGCCCTATGAATTCAGTGTGCCCAACAGTATGATCTCAAATTTTCACCTGCCCTATTCCACGCTTTTAATGATGGTTTCTGCTTTCGCAGGATACGACCAGCTGATGGATTCTTACAAAGTGGCAATCAAGGAAAAGTATCGATTTGGCACCTACGGCGATGCCATGCTGATCCTCTAAAAGCACTGGCCCATGCCCCTGATCAATTCTATTATATCCTGGCTGAATGTCAAACGACTCCACCAGATTGAACTGTTTAAAAAATATCCGGATAACGTTCAGCGTGAAGTATTCAGACAGTTGATTACACAGGCCGCAAACACAGAGTGGGGCAAGAAATACCATTACGGAGAACTCCAGGCCATCAAACAATTTCAAGCGAGGGTGCCGCTTCAAACCTATGAGGATATTGTTCCTTTCATTGACCGGCAAAGAGGTGGGGAAGAGAATATTCTGTGGCCCACAGAGATCAGGTGGTATGCAAAATCTTCGGGAACAACCTCAGAAAAAAGTAAGTTCATTCCGGTGAGTAAGGAAGCCCTGGAAGAATGTCATTTCCGCGGTGGGAAAGACGTGATGGCTCTTTATACAAAACAAAATCCCGATTCACTCGTGATGCGGGGCAAAGCCCTGACATTGGGCGGGAGCCACCAGATCAACAATTATAGCAACCAGTCCTATTACGGCGACCTTTCGGCCATTCTGATTGAAAATCTGCCGTTCTGGGCCAATTTCATCAGGACCCCCTCTGCAGAGATCGCACTTATTCCTGACTTCGAAAAAAAGCTGGAGAAAATATCAAAAATCGCCATCAAGGAGAATGTGACCAATATTGCAGGGGTGCCGTCATGGAACCTGGTGCTTCTTAAGCATATATTGAATGTGACGGGCAATGATAACCTGCTGGATATATGGCCGAACCTGGAATTATTCACACACGGGGGCGTCAGCTTTGCCCCCTATAAGGAACAATTCAAGAAGCTGATCCCTTCACCAAAAATGAATTACCTGGAAACATATAATGCTTCGGAAGGCTTTTTTGGCATTCAGGATGACCTCAATGACAGCGCCATGCTGCTGATGCTCGATTACGGGGTATTCTATGAATTCATTCCAATGAGCAAATTCAATTCACCCAATCCACCGGCCTATACCATTGAAGAAGTGGAAACAGGTGTCAATTACGCTTTGGTGATCAGCACCAATGGTGGTTTATGGCGGTATATTATTGGTGACACGATTATTTTTACTTCCCTCACCCCGCACAAATTCAAGATTACCGGCAGGACGAAATACTTCATTAACGCTTTTGGCGAAGAGGTGATCCTGGAAAATGCTGAAAATGCGCTCATGACAGCCTGCGAGCATACCGGTGCACAGATCAGCGAGTATACTGCCGGACCCATCTATATGACTGATAATAGCAAGGGTTCACATGAATGGATGATTGAATTTGAAAAGCAACCTGAGGACCTGGAGCGGTTTACAGATGTGCTGGACAAAGCACTCTGCTCCATCAATTCTGATTATGAAGCGAAACGTTATAAAAATACGACCCTGGTAAAACCCACCGTAACCGCAGTACCGGATGGCACGTTTTATCAGTGGTTTCAGGTCAAGGGAAAGGTGGGTGGACAGAATAAATTACCGCGCCTTGCGAATGACAGGAAATACCTTGACGAGGTGAAGCAGCTCATTTCATAAAAAGTTCTTATTTTAGTATTCTGTTCTCAAAAAATCAATTATGCATATAGCTGTTGCTGGAAATATTGGATCCGGAAAAACCACCCTGACCGGAATGCTTGCGAAACATTATGGCTGGGAAGCGCACTATGAAGATGTGGATGATAACCCATACCTCAATGACTTTTATGAAGATATGCAGCGCTGGTCCTTCAATCTGCAAATCTACTTTTTGAACAGCAGGTTCAGCCAGATTGTGAAGATCCGACAGGGTGAGAAAACAATTATCCAGGACAGAACCATCTATGAGGATGCATATATCTTTGCCCCGAACCTGCATAGCATGGGACTGATGACCACCCGGGATTTTGAAAATTATTTCGCCCTGTTCAATCTCATGAGCAGTCTCATTGAGCCCCCGGATCTTCTGATCTACCTCAGGGCTTCCATTCCGACGCTGGTCAACCAGATCCAGAACAGAGGTCGTAAATACGAAGACAATATCCGGCTCGACTACCTGAAGCATCTCAACGAGCGATACGAAGCGTGGATTGAGACCTACAGCCTTGGGAAAGTGCTGATCATCGATGCAGATAACTATAACTTCCCGGCCAAACCGGAGGACCTAAGTGTTGTAATTGATAAAATAAACGCAAATCTCCACGGACTGTTCTGATCGTTGCACCCAACAGGCCCCACAGGCTTGTACTGAAATAGAAAATCCGGTCAGGAGTTCATCCCCGAACCGGATTTTTAAACTTATGGTCTGTTTTGCGAATATCCCCGATCAAATTTGAAAATGTCACTATTCGGCAGCTTCCCCTGAAGCACCAGCATCCTCAGATTCTTCAGCATCTTCAGCATCTTCAGGACTGAAAACAAGATCAACTACATTCGCGCCCTTGTACAATTGCTTCATTGCCTTTTTCACATCTTTTACAGTCAGCGATTGCAGGATCTCCTCAAAATTTTCCGGATCATTGAAATTGATATCGTGCCTGTACAGATTATATAATGTATTCATCCAATAGCTGTTGTGCTCGCGATTCTCTTCCCGCTCCTTCAACATATTATTGACCGTCTTGGAAAGGTCCTTTTCTTCAGGACCTTTCTTCACCAGCGTTTCAAGCTCCTCGTATACCAGCTCCTTCAGGTACGCTGCTTTTTCAGGATCTGTATCAAATGCAATCATCAAATTGGCTTTTTCATCGGGGAAATGTTGCAATGAAGTACTGACACTTACCCCATACGTTCCGCCCTCCTCTTCCCGGATGGATTCATCAAACCTGAGGGTTAATATTCCCTTGATCACACGAAGCTTCACAAGGTTCTCGGGTGAATATTCCATTTCTTCATTAAACGTTAGGATTACCGTGGACTTAGGCACCGAGAGCTCCATTGTTATGTCCTTTTCCACGTGGCCCTCAGGCTCGTTTACCTCCCGGTCGATCCAATTCTCTTTACGCTGGGTGGAAGGCAATGTGGCAATGTATTGCTCCACATAGGGTTCCAGCTCTTCCTTCTGAATATTTCCTACAAAAAAGAAAGTGAAATCTGATGCATCACTGAACCTGTCTGTATAGACTTCCTGTATCTGCTGCAGTTTCACATCCCTGATGAAATCAGCATCCATCACCCTGGTCCTTGGATGATAGTCTGTAAGGATCAGTGTAAGTGAATCGCCCATGATCTTCTGTGGATTTTTATTCATGTTCTCCACGAAAGCCAGGTACCTTTGGGTAATGGCAGCATGCGCCTCCTCGTCAAAACGAGGTGCAGTAAACCTGAGGTAAATCAATTGCATCAGGGTCTCAATATCCTTGGGACTGGCACTGCCTTGCATGCCTTCTGTCAGTTCACCCAACTGGAGGTTCAGCTCGACCGTTTTCCCTGTGAGCATTTTTTGAAGCGTCGTCTGGTCGTATGTCCCCACTCCGTAGAAAGGAACAATACTCGCCAACATTTCCATTGATGGAACATATTCTGTATCATACACAGAGGAACCACCCGGACTGACTGCCCGGAAGGAGATATTGTCCTTTTCATAATCAGCAAACCGGTATACTACTTTTGCGCCATTGGAAAGCGTCCATTCTTCAGCTTCAAGTTCCGGGATCTCCTTCTCAGCAACTACATCTCCTGCAGCCAGCGGTGTCTCAATAAGGGAAGTAGCCACTTCGATATCTTCATAGGGCTCTACTTCCATGGTCCTGCTGGTTTCAAGGATGGCCATCGCCTCATTCTCAGACAGGTGGTCTATCTCTTCGCTCTCCGGTCCCGAAATGACCATCACATTGTTCTTTGTAGTGAACCATCCTGGTATTTGCTGCGCTATATCATCAGGTGTAATGGAATTGAACAACGCCTGCATGATCTGGAATTGCACTTCGATGTCCATGTAGGCATTGTTCTCCAGGTAATGTGACCTGTATTCACGGGCATACTGATCGTTGGTGATCTTATCCTTCTCTTTTACCCTGTTCTCCATCCTGTTCAGTATATGGGATTTTGCCCGTTCCAGCTCACCCGCTGTCACGCCATGCCTTTTTACACGCTCCACCTCTTCCATGATCGCGGAAAGTGCAAGCGCCTCCTCGTTGGTCTTCGCAATGGTCACGATGGCGGTCATGTCGTAATTTCTGGCCAGGGAAGTTCTTACGATATTCCCCATCACAAATGGGGGCTCACCTTTTTGAAGTAATTCTGAAATACGCTGTGACATGACCCTATTGAACAGCTGCTCAATATATGTATCCCGCATTTGCTCCACATTTTCCATACCCGGATCTTCAACGAACTGACGGATATAGATGGTAATATTTGACTGATCCGCTTCCTTATCCGTAATCACTCCGAAAATCATCTCATCATTGTCAGGGATCAACGTCACATCTCTTTCCTTAGGATTTTCCACTGCAGGGATCTGCGAAAACAACGATATGACCTTCTCTTCCATCTCTTCTGCATCGAAATCACCCACTACAGCAATTGCCTGCAGATCGGTACGGTACCAGTCATGGTAGAAATCCCTGAGCACATCATATTCGAAATTTTTAATCACCTCCAGGTCGCCGATCACATCCCGCTCCGCGTACTTCGAATTGTTGTATATATAAGGCATGGAGGCCTTCATCATCCTGAAACTGGCATTTCGCCTGGTCCGCCATTCTTCCGTGATCACCCCCCGCTCTGCTTCAATCTCATCTTCATCAAGCAGCAGGTAATTGGACCAGTCATTCAGAACCAGCAGACACGTATCAAGTAATCCCGGTTTGTTGGTGGGCACCTCGCTCAGGTTGTACACCGTTTCATCCTGTGCAGTATATGCATTGATATTGACTCCGAACTTGACCCCGTGCTTTTCCAGGGTATTCAGGATGCCTTTCCCGGGAAAATTCTTTGTTCCGTTAAAGGCCATATGCTCCAGGAAATGAGCAAGTCCGTTCTGACTGTCTTTCTCAAGGATTGCACCCACATTCTGGATCATATAAAATGAAGCCCTGTCCTGGGGCTCACTATTACTGCGAATATAATAGGTCAACCCATTGTCAAGTACCCCATATTTGACTTCCGGGTCCAGCGGGAGTTTCAAATCAGCAGCAGACTGGGAAAAAATTACACATGTATTGAATATAAACAGCACTGCTGCCACTATACGCATTGAATTTTTCATATTTCTTCTTTTTTTAGTGAAGATAATAATACTAAACTTTAAAAACACTGAATTGTTGAATAACAGAAATAATATTTTTATTTAACCCCGCTGATGATTAGGATGAACGAGGCCTGTCCGGGCAGGGGATAAAAAAAAGCCGGGAAGCAATTCCGGCTCTTGAGCTCCTCAGGTAGGACTTGAACCTACG
>CAZPTO010000081.1:0-10636 GCA_964589155.1 uncultured Bacteroidaceae bacterium
CGGTGCAATGGATTCTATGGTCAACCATTACACTGCCCGCAAAAGGAGGAGATCAACAGATGCCTACACGCCGGGGAATGTCAGTGGGTTCCGTCCGGATTATCCCAGCAAGGTGTATACTGCTGCACTTAAAAGCTTATTCCCGGATGTCCCGGTGATACTGGGAGGTGTGGAAGCCTCCCTGCGCAGGCTCACGCATTATGACTACTGGAAAGATCGCCTGGAGAAAAGCTTGCTCCCGGATTCCGGTGCAGATATGATCGTATATGGAATGGGTGAAGCGTCCATTCTCCAGCTCGCCAGGCTCATGGATAAAGGCGTTCCTTTCAACCAGATCACCAACCTGAAACAAACAGTTGTGTCGCGAAGTAAAACAGAGCGTAATGCGATACTTGCCAGGCAACACTATGTTGAATTGCACAGCCACGCGGACTGCCTTGCTGATAAGAAAAAATACGCTGAAAACTTTGCCACCATCGAGATCGCATCCAATATGACACATCCTGATGTGATCATCCAGGAGTGTGATGACCAGTTGGTGATTGTTAATCCCCCGACCCCGTTGCTGACAGAAAAACAGCTGGACCGGATCTATGATTTACCGTACACGCGACGACCCCATCCCAGGTACAGGAAAAAACCACCTATCCCGGCCTACGAGATGATCCGGCACTCGATCAATACCCACCGGGGCTGTTTCGGGGGATGCAGTTTCTGCACGATCTCCGCCCACCAGGGGAAATTTATTCAGAGCAGGAGTGAAACTTCAATTTTAAAGGAAGTTCAGGAAGTCACCGGGATGGATGATTTTAAAGGATATATCAGCGACCTGGGCGGTCCCTCGGCCAATATGTACAGAATGAAGGGAAGGAACCAGAAGATGTGTGATGTATGTCAGCGCCCCTCGTGTCTTCACCCCTCCATATGCAAGAACCTGGACACTGACCATACACCGATGACAAATTTGTATAAGAAAGCTGCCGGTATTCAAGGTGTGAAAAAAGTGACGGTCGGAAGTGGCATCAGGTATGATTTCCTTGCCCAGGAAGAAGAAAAAAACCACTTCAGGGAATATTTCAGCAATATCGTCAGGCACCATGTTTCCGGGAGGCTGAAAGTAGCCCCCGAACATACCGATCCTGAAATCCTGGATGTCATGCGAAAACCGGACTTCAGCCTGTTCAGGGAGCTGACCCGCGAATTTAACCGGATCAACCAGGAGCAGGGTTTGAAGCAGCAGATCGTCCCCTATTTCATTTCAAGCCACCCGCACTGCACACCGGAGGAGATGGCAGAACTTGCCGTGCTGACCAAGGATGAAGGTTTCAGGCTTGAGCAGGTACAGGACTTCACCCCTACTCCCATGACGCTGGCAACGGTAATGTACCATTCTGGCTATGATCCCTATACACTTGAAAAAGTTATTTCCGCCAGGTCCGTGCGGGAAAAATCAAGACAGGTCATGTTCTTTTTCTGGTATAAGAAAGAGTACCGCAAACAGATCAGGGAATCCTTACTTCAGATGGGTAGAGCGGACCTAATCCCAAAACTTACTGAAAGATAGTATTTTAAAATTGTCTTCTTGTCCTTGTAAGAAAGGGTGTTCCTGTTCGGGAAAGGCTGATCAGTCAATGCAGGTTTTATTTGATTCTGCCTGATTTTTACTAAATTTGCGCTTTGCAAAAAAATCCGAGCATAGATGATGATCAATATTACATTTCCGGACCAGTCGGTGCGAAAATTTGAAGAAGGGACAACCGGACTCGAAATAGCCAAATCACTCAGCAACAGCCTGGCCAGGGAAGTGCTGGCCGTTTCTGTGAACGACCAGTTGTGGGACCTTACCAGGCCCATCAGGGAAGATGCGGATATCAGGCTACACAAATGGGATGACGATGAGGCAAAGCATGCTTTCTGGCATTCCTCTGCACACTTGATGGCTGAAGCGATTGAAGTTCTATACCCAGGAACCAAATTTGGAATCGGCCCAACCATTGAAAATGGTTTTTATTATGATGTTGATACAGGAGATGATGTGGTGATTACTGATGCTGACCTGCCGCGTATTGAAAAAAAGATGAAAGAGCTGGCATCTCAAAAGCAGCCTTTCCTGCGTGAGGAGATAAGCAAGCAGAATGCTCTGAAACTGTTTGAAAGTAAAGGTGATGAGTATAAGACTGAACTCATCTCTGACCTGGAGGACGGGACCATTTCTCTGTATAAACAGGGTGATTTTACCGATCTCTGCCGTGGCCCGCACCTTCCTGATACTAAACCGATCAAGGCGATCAAGCTGCTCAGCGTTGCAGGTGCCTACTGGCGGGGTGATGAGAAAAGAAAGCAATTAACACGGATTTACGGGATCACCTTTCCAAAGCAATCCATGTTGGAGGACTTTCTCGACAAACTTGAAAAAGCAAAAGAAAGGGACCACAGAAAAGTGGGTAAAGAGCTTGAGCTGTTTACTTTTTCCCAACGTGTTGGCCAGGGCCTGCCACTCTGGCTGCCCAAAGGTGCACAGCTGAGAGAGCGACTTGAGAACTTCCTGAAAAGTGTGCAGCGTCAGCATGGATACGACCAGGTGATCACCCCGCATATTGGTCAGAAAGAGCTTTACGTCACATCCGGACATTATGAAAAGTACGGGAAGGATAGTTTTCAGCCCATCAGTACGCCCCAGGAAGGTGAAGAATTCCTCCTTAAACCAATGAACTGCCCCCACCATTGCGAGATCTACAGGTCCAAACCCCACTCCTACCGGGATTTGCCTGTCAGAATGGCTGAATTTGGCACCGTATACAGGTACGAGCAAAGCGGCGAACTGCATGGACTCACCAGGGTGCGTGGTTTCACGCAGGACGATGCACACATTTTTTGTCGCCCGGACCAGTTGAAGGAAGAATTCATCAAGGTGATCGATATCATTCATCACATATTCAAAGCGTTGGATTTCAGCGACTTCGTTACACAGGTTTCCCTGCGTGACAAAGCGGACAAGGAAAAATATATTGGTAGTGATGAGAACTGGGAAAAGGCTGAACAGGCAATCATAGAAGCAGCTGAGGAGAAAGGGCTTAAAACCATTGTTGAATACGGGGAAGCAGCATTTTATGGGCCCAAGCTTGACTTCATGGTGCGGGATGCCATCGGGCGAAAATGGCAACTGGGAACCATCCAGGTAGACTATAACCTCCCGGAACGATTTGACCTTGAATACATAGGCGCTGACAATGAAAAGCACAGGCCCATAATGATCCATCGTGCACCTTTTGGAAGCATGGAAAGGTTTGTTGCAGTCCTGATTGAGCATACAGGGGGTAAATTCCCGCTGTGGCTTTCACCTGACCAGGCCATAATCCTGCCAATCAGCGAAAAATACCATGATTATGCAGAAAAAGTTTCAAATTTCCTAAATAATTACGATATTCGCACCCTGATTGACGAGAGGAGTGAAAAAATCGGTAAAAAGATAAGGGATAGTGAGTTAAAGCGCATACCCTACCTGCTTATCGTCGGCGAAAAAGAGGCAGATAGCAATACTGTTTCCGTAAGGAGGCAGGGAGAGGGTGATAAAGGCGCAATGAGCCTCGAAGCGTTTGCTGAATTTATTTCACAGGAAGTGGAAGATCAGTTGTCCTCAATTGACACCATTTAATAACCTCAAAATTTAATTTTTTTTATGGCCAGACCTGGTGGCAGAAATTTTAGAAGAGACCGTAGACCGGAACCACAACACAAAGTAAATGAGCGGATTCGCGCTGCACAAGTGCGTGTTGTCGGTGAAAATGTATCGGAACCCGGAGTTTATTCCCTCTCTGAAGCGCTTAAAATCGCGGATGGACTCGACATGGACCTGGTCGAAATCTCTCCGAATGCTGACCCTCCCGTTTGCAGGGTAGTTGATTATCAGAAATTTCTGTATCAGCAAAAGAAAAAGCAGAAAGAGATGAAGGCCAAAACCACGAAGATCGTGGTCAAAGAAATACGTTTTGGTCCGAACACTGATGATCATGATTATGAATTTAAAATGAAACATGCGCAAAAGTTCCTTGAAGATGGAGCAAAGGTGAAGGCGTTTGTTTTCTTTAAAGGCCGGACCATCCTGTTCAAGGAGAAGGGAGAAATCCTGCTCCTCAGGCTGGCACAGGACCTGGAAGATGTTGCAAAAGTTGAGCAGCTTCCAAGGCTGGAGGGAAAAAGGATGACCATGTTCCTTACTCCCAAGGCCAAATCCAAGAAGTAGACATAGTAATTTGAACAGTTAATATATTTTGAAATGCCAAAGATGAAAACCAATCCGGGAGCAAAAAAACGTTTTTCGCTTACCGGAACAGGAAAAATCAAGAGGAAGCATGCTTATAAGAGTCATATTCTGACAAAAAAATCTAAGAAGCGCAAAAGGAACCTGACCGCATTTGGTGAGGTACATTCCGCTGACAAGAAGAATATTAAGCAGCTGCTTGCAATGAAGTAAGATTACATTATTGAAGGTAATTGAGTGATTAACCAGGATGCCTGGCAAAAAAGTTCCGTAACATAAAGGACGCCGCCATCCAAAAAACAGAAATGAAATGCCAAGATCAGTTAATGCTGTAGCAGCAAGACAGAAAAGGAAAAAGGTTCTCAAGAGAACCAGGGGTTACTGGGGCAGAAGAAAAAACGTCTGGACCGTAGCCAAGAATGCACACGAAAAAGGGTTACAATACGCCTATCGTGACCGCCGCAAGAAAAAAGCAGAATTCCGTGCATTGTGGATCCAACGGATCAATGCAGCCGTGCGCGAATATGGTATGTCATATTCAGAATTCATGCACAAACTTAAAAGCAATGGGATTGACATCAATCGCAAGGTCCTTGCAGACCTTGCAATGAATGATCCAAAAACTTTTGAATCTATTGTCAAAAAAGTAAAATAGGTTGTCTATGATACCGACTAAAAGGGTGCCTTCACGGACACCCTTTTTTTATGCCTGATCGATAATCACTGATCATCTTTTTTTGGCGGTCCTTTTATATTACTTTTACAGCCTAAACCACATCACATGAGATTAGCTATTATCGGATATGGAAAAATGGGGCGGGAAATAGCCACCATTGCCCGGGAGCGAGGGCACTCTATCGACCTTATTATTGATGAAGAGAACGCCTCAGATCTGAATTCAGAAAACCTGAGCAGTATCGATGCAGCCATTGAATTCTCCAGTCCGGACGCAGCCTTCAATAATATCCTCACCTGTCTGCAGGAGCATACTCCCGTCGTATCCGGAACCACCGGATGGCTGGATCGGTGGGATGAAATCGAAAAGGCATGTGAAACACATTCCGGTGCATTTTTTTACGCCTCCAACTTCAGCATCGGGGTAAATATACTCTTTGCGATCAACGCAAAACTTGCTGAAATTATGCACGGATTTCCTCAATATGATGCAAGCCTGGAAGAAATCCACCATATACATAAGCTGGATGCGCCCAGCGGAACAGCCATTACCCTCGCAGAGCAGATCACTGACAACCTGGAAACAAAAGATGGTTGGTCACTTGACAGGAATGAGGATCGCAAAGTCTACATTGAAGCGAAGCGAGAGGGCGAGGTGAATGGGTATCACCAGGTAATCTATGATTCAGACATCGACACCATTGCTATCTCACATAATGCAAAGTCCAGGAAAGGATTCGCTACTGGTGCCGTGCTTGCTGCAGAATACCTGAAGGACAAGGAGGGTATACATAGTATGAAAAAGATGCTTAACCTCTAGGCCATGAGCGCTTCGCGGGGCAGAATTGCATGGTGCTCTGTTTTGATTCTTCTTTGGTCATTGCTGATCATCTGGGTCAACGCATGGTGGCTCCTGCTGTTCAACCTGGTAATTTTTGATAGTTTCATCACCAGGTGGATCGACTGGTCGTTAAAGCGCTACCCATTGCCCCTTCTACTGCGCAGGATTATCGAATGGTCTTTTTATATAGTGACTGCCATCCTTGCGACGCTGGCCATCAAGACCCTATTTATCGAAGCATATAAAATTCCAACCCCATCCATGGAGGAAAGCCTGAAGTCCGGGGATTACATATTTGTCAGTAAACTAGCCTATGGTCCGAAGCTGCCAAATACCCCTGTAAGCTGGCCCTTTCTCCCTGATTACTTTCCTGATGGTACCAAAACGTACACGGAAAAGCCTTTACTTCCTTATCATCGACTGGCTGGATTTTCAAAAGTTCACAGAGGTGATGTCATTGTATTCTCCTTTCCGGAGGGTGATTCAATGGTGCTGCAGTATCCCGGTCAAAATTATTATTCACTCATCAGGCAATACGGAAGGGCCTATATTCATGAAAATTTCGACATTATCACCCACCCGGTCGATCGCAGGGAAAATTATATCAAACGTTGCATGGGCCTTCCTGGCGACACGGTGAACATCATTGAAGGAGATGTATTCGTCAATCAGACACGCGTACAAAATCTGCCGCAACAAAAATTTAAATTCTATGTCAAGACAGAACTTGAAAAAATCTCCGAAGCGATCCTGGATTCGTTAAAAATCCATAAAAATGAAGTCACTTACAATCCTGCCAACTCGCTGCACGTTATATACATGACCATCAGACAATCAAAACAATTGCAATATTTCCCTGAAGTAAGAAGCATACAGCGGTTTATCGAACCGGTGCTGTCGTTTCATAACCCGGAGATCTTTCCGCATGATCTCCGGTACAGGTGGACCAATGACCAGTTCGGCCCGGTGATCATTCCCCGCAAGGGCATGACCCTGAAGCTGAATACAATGAATTTACCTATCTACGAGCGGGCTATTCACGTGTATGAACGTAATGACTTTCGCCATGACAGGAATAAAATACTGATCAATGGCCGTGAAGTGGAAGAATACACATTCAAAATGGATTATTACTTCGTCATGGGAGATAACAGGCACAACTCAGCCGACTCCCGGCATTGGGGATTCGTGCCTGAAGATCATTTGCTGGGAAAGGCAGTTGCCATCTGGTTGTCATCCGATCCGCGAGATTCTTTTATTGGGGGTTTAAGAAAAGACCGTATCTTTAAACGCATTAAATAAAATCAATCAATGAAAAACCTTTTTAAAGATAAATATACCAGGTTTGGTATTGCTGCAGGCCTGTATATCTTATTCGTGGTATGGCTGGGTAATTACTGGTTTCTGTTCGGATTACCTATCATTTTCGACATTTACGTCAGTAAAAAAGTGAACTGGACCTTTTGGAAGAGAAGGAACAAGAAAAATCATGTGATCATCGAGTGGCTCGATGCACTCATTTTTGCAGTTGTAGCTGTTTCACTGATCAATCTTTTCCTGTTTCAGAACTACAAGATCCCCACGCCCTCCATGGAAGGCACCCTGCTTGTCGGAGATCACCTTTATGTGAGCAAAACTGCTTACGGACCGCGCACTCCAAATACACCGCTGGCTGTGCCTTTCATTCCGAATACTGTGATGAACAAGAAGACCTATCTTGAGTGGATCAAAAGGCCTTACAAAAGACTCAAAGGTTTCAGTGATGTAAAAAGGGATGATATTGTAGTTTTTAACTTTCCGGCTTCTGACACTGTCGCCCTTGAACCCTCAGATCACAGGATTTATGCCAAGGGAAATTTTGATTATTATGACCTTGTCAGGGATGAGGCCTATGCCCTGATGGAAAGAGACAAAGTTCAGAACAACAGGCAACTTCCCTATGCAGTATATGAAGATTATGCGCGTAAGCAGATCCATAAACTTTATGATATTGAAACACGCCCGGTTGACCGAAGGGATAATTATATCAAAAGATGTGTCGCCATTCCCGGGGATGAGCTGGTTGTAAAAGGGAATATGGTAATCGTCAATGGAGAACTCCAGGAAGATTACGAGGGTATCCAGCAACTTTACCGGGTTACCACTGATGGTACCCCATTAAATCCCAAATCACTTGAAAAATTCGGCGTCTCCAGGCAATCGGCAGATATCCGGAATAATCCAAACTATATTTTTCCGCTCACAAGTGAAGCCGCAACTGAAATTTCTGTTTTCCCCGGGATTGTAAATGTAAAACCACTCGAGATGTATTCACCGGGTGAATATGACAGGAACGCATTCCCACACAGCCCTGATTATCCATGGAATGCTGAATATTACGGTCCTCTTACGATTCCGGCAAAAGGTGAAACTGTAGACCTGGATTTAACGAACCTTCCGCTCTACAGCCGGATCATCGCGGCATATGAGCGCAATGACCTGCTTGTGAAAGACAGCACGATCTTTATTAACGGGGAGCCAGCAAACAACTACACTTTCAAGATGGATTATTATTTCATGATGGGTGATAATCGTCATAATTCAGCTGATTCCAGGTTCTGGGGATTCGTGCCGGAAGACCACGTCATCGGAAAACCGCGGGTCATCTGGCTGAGCGTGGACAAGGAATATGGAGGAATTCGCTGGAACAGGCTTTTCAAAATTGTTCGCAGCGACAGGTAGAAGCATTTTATCATGGTTTATCCATGTTACCATAACCCACCTGTCTCCTATTTTTCGATGCTGCTCCTCGACAATGGACGGGTAACGATAGAACAATATGATCATTACACCAAACAGACCTATAGGAACAGATGCAGGATCCTGGGTGCTAACGGGGTGATCAACCTGGTGATTCCGGTTGTCAAGCGACACGGAAAGAAAACACTCATGAAAGATGTAAAGGTCGATTACGACACGGACTGGCAACGCGTCCACTGGCACAGCATATACTCGTCTTATGCGTCCGCGCCTTTCTTTGAGTTTATGGAAGACCACTACCAACCGCTATACAAGAAAAAGTACACATTCCTTTTTGACCTCAATACGGATCTGCTGCATGCTGCACTGGACCTGTTGCAGATCAAAAAGCCAATCTTCACATCGGAGCAATTCATTCCCAAGGAACCCGGGGCGGATCTTGCTGATGCAATTCACCCGAAAAAAGAATTCAGTCACAGTGAGCGGGAATTTTCTCCATCGCCTTACCACCACGTATTCACCGACAGGCATGGTTTCTGCCCGGACCTGAGTATTATTGATCTCCTGTTCAATGAAGGGCCGAATGCGGCAACTATTCTGAAGGCTTCAGCAGCAACAACTTGCAAAAAATGAACCACGGCACCGGTGGTCAGTAGAATGCCTGGTCATAAAAGCATTGCCCAGGAACAATTAAAAACCGGCTGCGATCAACACAGCCGGCTGCAGGATTATCTATGATTAACCATCAGAATTTATATCCCAGTGTAAGCATGATGTTGGATCTGTTGTAGTCGTTTGCCGAACGTTCGAATCCCTCTTCAAATCCGGGGGAATGATGATAAAGGCCATAAAGTTCCGAACTCGTAGATAGAGCATAGGAAAGGTCAAGAAAGACAGCTTTACCTCTGAAACCAATTCCACCGCTATATACCATCATATCGGAACCATTTCTTTCATCAGTAAACGGATTCATGTAATACTGCATTCCGGCCCTGAAATAGGTAGTGCCCAAACGTAATTCGGCTCCTGCCTTCAGGTTATGAGCTTTTCCAAAATCCTGGGATATGGCAATATTCTCATCAACAAAATCATATCCCGGACTGTCCATGTCAGCAGAAGAATAGTCCACGTATTCATATTCTGCACTGATTAATCCGAGTTTGCCCACTACCACAGCCGCACTCAAAGATGCCCGGTAGGGCGTTCGCAACGTGTATTCTTTTGAAAAGAGTCCGGATGAAGCATATCCATCTTCCAGTCCTGCATTCGTATCCCAGTATACATCCAACTCTGTAAATTTATCATCTGTAAGTTTATACACCACAGGGGCATGAAATGAAGCGCCAATCCGGATGCTGTGAACAGGCTTGAATATCATCCCAACTTTGAAAACATACCCGTATCCCCTGGTGGAATTAAATTCACCGAAGCGGAAAGAGTTGAATTCCGGCTCCAGGTCATTCACATCTGTTTCCGTATGATAGATGTCTTCATAAAATCTTACTGCGTGCAAACCAAATGTACCTCCGAGGTATAAGGTGTGCCCTATATTCATTGCTGCAGAGGCAACATATTCCCCGACATAGCCCCTTCTTTCGACAATCCTTCTTTGTTCCTGACCGTAGCCATCATAACCAATGGCATCATAGGGTTCCAGGTAGTGCCAGTAGGTATTGGAGATTGTATCCAATGGCATCAGGCCAGTGGTATGGGCAAGATCTTCATAAAAGATGTCCAGAGCACTTGTATTATTTGCGTACCATGCAAAATTATCCAGGAGGGAAGAATTGTCATTGATTCCCTGCATGATAGCTGTACTGTGAAAATCATTTAATGCATTGTATCCAAAAGCGAAAGTAGCACCGACAACTCCATTGTTCCTGCCTGTTTTGTAATGACTTACAAGACCCAGATTGCCTATGCTGAAATCACTGACATTGTCACGTGAAGTTGTACCCAGGTATTTGGATGTTGCATTATTAATTGAGAATGAGGGGGTGATCGTGAATTCAGATCCCCTGTATAGTCCCAATCCGGCCGGATTCCGGGAAGCGGATGTGAAATCTCCACCCACTGCACCGAATGCTCCGCCCATGGCCTGGTAGCGTGCCGTTCCTATG
>CAZPTO010000082.1:0-10506 GCA_964589155.1 uncultured Bacteroidaceae bacterium
AATTCAGGAATATCTATATCAAAGAATTGTAAATCAGTATTTGATACGAATCGTCACCAAAGTGCCGGGTACTTCAATGCCGTTTGTCAGGTCCTCAGTGATATAACTTATCTCACGCTGGTAATTATTACTGAACAATACCAGGTAATCATCCAGGATCTTTAATCCTTTACCCGTATCACCAGTGATTGTGCGGGCATTCTTTCTTCCGATTCCGTCGTCGGAGATGGTAATAACCGTTTCATGATTTTTCCGGGTGGCTTTCACTGAAATATGGCCTGGATTGGGTTTGTGAAAAATTCCATGCTTGATGGCATTTTCAACAAAAATATGCAACAGCATTTTTGGAACCTTTATGCCAAGGTCTACATTGCTTTCAATATTGATGGTGTAAGTGAGTTTGCTTTCAAACCTCACAGATTCCAGCTCCAGGTATCGCCTGGTAAATTCAATTTCATCTCCAAGGGTTTTATCTGCCTGGAATGCATTGTCCATGGAACTCCTGATCAACTCAGATAATTTAGTGAGGTTTTCGTATGCTTCATTTTTCCTGCCATTCAGAATAGAATCACCCACGGTATTGATGGCATTGAAGGTGAAATGAGGATTCAGCTGGTTCATCACCGATTGCAATTGAAGCTTGATAATCCGGTTCTCATTGGCTTTCCTCCTGTTGCTGCGAAACAAAAAGACTTTTTGCAGCAGGAGGAGCACAAGGTAGATCATGCCGTACAATAATAAGTAGTATGCGAAACGCCACCTGTAAAATGGATTGTCGTGGTAGCTTAACAACATCCTGTAATCATTCATCTGCACCAGGAACCTTGTTTCATTTTCGCGCTTGCTTTCAATACTAATGTGCAGCAGTGAGGATAGCTTAGTCGGGATTATAGAGGAGGTCAGCGTTTTCAGATTGTCCTGCAGGATGTATAATATACCTTTTCTTGTATCCAGCAGGACCATTTCCATTTCAGGATCGTGGTCCAGGTCAGCTTGTTTGACAACCACCGGGTTTCCATCAATGACAAGATGCTCCTCCAATGAAAGGTCATTCTTTATGGCTCCGATGACAGTTTTTTCCCCTTTCTGTGATGCAAAAATAACCTGGTCATTCATAAAATGATACCTGGTGCCAATGTTCATGTTTGCAAGCATTGCAGAATCTTTTTTATTCCCGTGAAGGTCGAATAAAATGGCTTTACCCTCGTTTCCCTGACTGCGTATCATCCTGGCTATTGTCAAAATGAACGCACTGTCATTTCGCCATACAGGGAATGATTGTGCCGCACTGGAAGGACCTGCAATCAGGACAGGGGTGTAAAGGAATTCCAGGTTTTTTGTGAGCACCAGCGAATAGCTTGCTGTATCGCTGAACGGGACTTTTGTTTTATAATTATCAGTGGCCGTATTTGAGAGAAAGATTTCGGGAATTCCGTCGTTATTCAGATCAGATGTGACTGGTTCGTCATTATACTTGATGGCTATTCCGCTGAATGGACTTTTCAGGATATGATCGTGCGTAATATCCCATGCATAAACTGCTCTTGGTTGCAGGGTATATCCCGCAGAAATCGCAAACAGGTATTCCGGCACACTGTCACCGGTGATGTCTGAAATCCCCAATCCTTCTATTTTTGTGTCAAGTATTTCCTGGTGTCTTTCCAATTTCGTTACAAATGTTTTCCTGGACTGATCTGACCGGGCTTTCAGTATAGTTTGGCTAACGAAAACAGAATCAGACGGGGTGATTGTAATGCTGTAAATTTCATGGAACCCGTCTTTATCAATATCGCAGAAATCAAAAGCTGGGTTTAAAAAATAATAACGTCCATAGAGGTTCCATGACTCAAATATGGTCCCATTGCTTTTGTAGCCGATAATGGCCCCGTTTGAGGGAAGGTTGTAAATCTGGATTTGCTCCGATATTCCATCATTATTGATATCTCTGAAGGTATAGATCTGATTTCTCTCCTTACTTTGGGTGATCTGCTCTTCCACTGCAACGATATATGGATTATGATCGACCCTGATCAGCAAAAGCAACAGCAGGTATACGGGCAGTGCAAGCAAAGCCGGTCCCGTGACGGCATTTATGATGAAGTCAGGAATGCGTCCGGATGATATTTTTGGGACCAGCTTCAGTTCTTGAATGCATATTTAAAAAGGTTGCGCGCAGAGGGCTTCTGGCCCTGGATCAGGATCGCTGTCCGGAAGATCCTGGCACCCACCCAAACAGAAAAGATTGTAAACAGAATGACAAGCACCAGTCCTGTCACAGGTTGCCAAAGCGGAATGGTTACAGGGGTCGCCAACCTGATCATCATCACTGTAGGTGTGAAAGGTGGCAGCATTGCCAGCGTAGTGGCGAAGGGACCTGCCGGGTTGGAGATGATCGGAACAATAACGAACAATGGGAAAATAACAGGAAACATGGCAGGGAACTGGAGGGATTGCACATCCTTATTGTCATTGCAGGTTGCTCCAAGTGCCGCCATTCCCGAACCTACCATCAGGATGTAGAGCACCAGGTAGATGAAAAACCAGGGAAGGATACCTACCGGTAACACACTGCTCATGTCCAGATTACCCAATGTGAATACTGCACCAAGAATATATACCGCGGCGACGGTGAGACCCACGCCAATTCCTCCCAGGACTTTGCCTGCCATGAACTGGAACGGGGTGACAGTACCAAGGAGTACTTCAGCGATCTTTTCTGCTTTTTCTTCCATTACACTGCTCAGAAGTGGCACAGCGCTCATCAGGGTAAGCATAAACATAAGGATTACCATGGCGTAAGGAACGATAAATGATTGTAATTCATTAGCGCGCTCCGCTTCTATGGTTTCCCCGGTTTTTTTGTCCACCTCGGCAAGGCTCATTCCTTCAATATTTGTCCAGGCGAAGAGCGAGGCACTGAGTTCGGGATCCAGCTCCAGTTCTTCAAGTCGAAGGCTGCGTAGGTGGTTGTTGATCACACTGGAGAACCACCCGCGTGTATTGTCCATGAATCCCGTTTCCGAATAATAGCGGATATAATCCTCTTCCGTAGAATCTGAGGGATGCAGGACGTTACTGCCAATTTCCACCAGTGCATGAATCTCCTTGGCCCTGATCCTGTCGGACAGCTCGATCTTTTGCTGCACCGGATCGGTGTAATCGGGTGAAATGAAATCAAGGTGAAAGGCAGGGAGTACTTTTTCGCCTGAAATGCTGTTATGGATCTCATTTTCATTTCGCTGGTCTGCAGCTTGTTGCAATACTTCACTTACCAGGCCGCTGTGGTCCATTACCACAAAATTCTTATCAGTCGTATCCTGGTTATTTTCCATGATCAGGATGGTAACGAAACTGCCTGCCATGAGAATGGGTACCAATACCAGGCTGATAATAAAGCTTTTGGTTTTAACGGCGGCCAGGTATTCCCGTTTGAAAAGGACAATGATCTTACGCATGGTTCACCTCCTTTCTCTCCGGGGCTGCAATCCGGATAAAGATGTCATTCAGGGATGGTTTTGTGATCTCGAATTTGTACACAGGTGTATTTTTCATCACAGCGGCCAGTATCTTTTGCGGATCGGCACCTTCCTCCAGCCGAATCTCCTGCATCTTGCCATAGTTATTGATTTTACTGATCCCCTTTATGCCATCCAGGGCAGAGGCTCCTTTCCCGGTCTGCACTAGCAGTGTATCTGCACCATATTGGTCCTGGATTTGCTCCAGGGTACCATCGAGAACCTTGTGTCCTTTGTAAATCATGAAAATATTATCGCACATCTTTTCGGCCATATTCATGTCGTGCGTACTAAAGATAACCGTTGAACCTTTTTTTTGCAGGCCGAGGATGGCGTCCCGGAGGATCTCTGCATTCACCGGATCCAGTCCGCTGAATGGTTCATCAAGGATGATGATCTCGGGTTCGGTGAGGATCGTGGCAATGAACTGAAGTTTCTGCCGCATCCCTTTGCTGAGTGTTTCAACTTTTTTGAGGGCATACTCCTTCAGATCCAGGAGGTCGAGCCAGTATGCGATACGTTTCTTCAGGTCGGTACCGCCACTCAGTTCACCGTGGAACATGAGCACATCATGCACTTTCATTTTTTTGTACAGACCCCTGTCTTCAGGGAGGTATCCAACATTTTCAAGTCTTTGGCCGTTGTGCGGTTTACCGTTGACGCGGATGGTTCCTGCATCCGGATAGAAGATCTTCATGATCACCCGGATCGTGGTGGTCTTTCCTGAACCGTTAGGACCGATGAATCCATAGATACTTCCTTTGGGGACTGACAGTGACAGTTCATTAACTGCCACAACGGTCCCGAAGGTTTTGGTCACGTTTTCAAGTTCAATAATATTCATGAGTCGGGGGTATATTGATAATTATATTTCTATGAACCAGGACAAAAAGGGAACAGGGAAAGGAACCACATCATTGTTGATCACAAGTCCGGCCAGTCCGAACTGAAATGCACCGCCTTTTTTCCTGTCGAACCGGAGTCCGGGAATCACAACGGCCACCAGGTTTTCCTGTGCATAGATAAAGGAATCTCCTACAAAAGAAACGCGATCACTCAAACGAGCCAGTCCGCCCACTGAATAGAGTGGGGCCGAAACTGTATTGCCCTCATTTCCGATGGTAAGGTATCCACCGGAAAAATTCAGGTTGAGACTGGGATTTCCAACGGTTACAGATCCATAGGGCATAACTCCGTAGTTATTCCAGCCAGCCCAGCTTAATGTCCCCCCCAGGGCACCAACGGCAAGGTTGAAATTATCGGTGATCCTGATGGCGTATTTTGCCGAGGCTACAATAGGCACCCCTATCCAGGAGGTCAGACCGCCAATGGTAAGGTTGTCGACTATGGCTACCTGGTATTCAGCCCCGGGCAGTTGTATCATGGCGTAGCTTTCTCCTTTCTTCATGGGCAGTCCGTTGTTAGAAAAGAAATAGCGGGTGGCATAGATGTTACTACCTGCATATTTTGCTGATGTATATTTCTCACCGGAGAATTCCTCGATGGATCTGATCTCGTGTTTCGGGATAATGAGTTCGCCAACAGTTTCAGTTTGCAGTAGAATCTCCCGTGCGTCTTGTTTCAGAATTATACCGATATATTCGGTGCCGTCATTTTTGGTGACCAGGGATTTCTTGCGTTCCTCTACCTGCGCATTCACTGAAACAATGCAAATCACAAATAATAGCAATGCCAGCTTCAAATAATTTTTTAGTTGTTTCATGATAATTTCAATTTAGAGCGTTCTCCAATAAAGCATTAATGAGTTCTTGTCAGGGAGATTATTTTTTTCACAGTCCAAACCTTGCAAATGCACTGTAAGCAATTGTTTTTGTTCTATTCAAGTGTTTGTGCGGCATTATTTGGTCAGGTAAAAATACAAATTCATTCCGATTATTGTTCCTGCAGCCTCATATGTAGCAATAATTTTGATCTGTTTGCCTTTATATGATGTTAATGTCTGAATACAATTAACAATCAGGTTGATAAAAACCCGATACAACATGTCGAATTTTTCTTATTTTTACAGCAAAAGCAATAATTAACCATGGAATTTCACTCCCCTAAATCGGAGCGACCAGTAGTATTATATGTTGATGACACCGACACCAACCTGAAACTTTTTAAAGCTTCGTTTGAAAAGGATTATACCATTTTGTTAGCTATATCGGGATCCCGGGCACTTGAGGTTCTTGAAAATCATGATGTGAATGTGATTGTTGCTGATCAGAGGATGCCTGGGATGGCGGGTAGTGAATTGCTTGCCATTGTGGCAGAAAAGCACCCCGATATCATGCGATTTATGATCACAGCGCATACCGATTTTGATACAGTAGTGGAGGCAATCAACAAGGGGAGGCTTTATGGTTTTTTTAATAAACCATACAAGATTGAAGAAGTCCGGCAGGCCATAAATAAGTCCTTGGAAGTGCAGGATCTGAAGCTAAAGAACAAACAAATGCTTGTTGAGTTAGAAAATGCAAATGAGCTAATGCTGGGACTTGACCGTGCAAAAAATAAATTCATTGCCTCTATTACGAATGATATCCGGGAGCCTATCAACAGGGTCGTTACTGCCGTTCATATGATCAAGGATAAAATTGACTCCAGGGATCTTACAGAATTGTTATACCAGTTGGATGTTTCAGTCCGTAGCCTGGAAGATTTTTCAGAAGCTGCAAGTCATTTCAGCAGGTTGAGCGAGACAGGATTCAAACCGGAAAGGCGACCGTTTTCATTGAACGAAGTCGCAGAAGTAGCAATACTTGACAAAGGGAATCAGCTTCAACAACAGGAGGTCAGTGTACTGTTGAATGGTGTGGACCACGATCTGGAAGTTTACGGGGTGTTTGACCTTGCACTTGCGGCATTCAGTTACCTGCTGGGATACCTGATTGATCATACTGAACGGGGAACAGAGATTAAACTTTCAATCTCTTCAAACAAAACGGAATACATTATTGAGCTCACTCCCGGGGACACCCATTTTTCAGAGAAGGAGCTTCGGGAGATCCGCTCGGTGACTTCCGGAAAGATATCATATGATGCTGATTTCCGGCTTGAACTCGCGCTTGTAGCAGAGATTATGAAGGCACATGAAGGAAAATTCCAATTGCATGATAGAGATGGAGTGTTTTCATTTTCTTTATGCTTCATGAGATAAGGCTCTTTTTCCAATACATTAAATGCGGATTTTTGTATGACTGAATCCATGTTACAATCCCTGATGAAACTTTTCGCGCTCCTGGCGACGATCAATGTGGAGGCATCTGGGATTTTTTCCCGCAATTTTGTAGAATCATATCTGAAGGGCCAATTCAGCCCCAAAATGGTAGAGCGATCGATTGCTATTTTTGATAAATACATGGAAGAACTGGGATCGATCAGAAGAAAAAGTTACAAAAAACGAGTTTCACTGCTCTCAGTGAAAATACTGATGATCTGTAATAAGATCAATTCAGAACTTCCTCTAAAGGGAAAATTCATGATTTTATTCAGCATCATACAATTCTCCAGGCAGTTTCAGGCGAGCAGTAATGTGAAAGAAGACTACAGGGAGGCGATCCATGATGCCATAGCTACCATTTCAGAATCCCTGCAGATCAATGCGTCTGAATTCAGGAACGCCAAAGCTTTTATTACCGAGCGTTTCCAAAAAGTACCTGACAAGTCTGCATTAATTATAGTGAGCGGGCTACGAAACTTTCCATTTAAAAATATTCACCACATATACAAGGCAGGTTTAACAGGTCAGTTTTTCTTCCTTCGGCTGCAACAGGCAGAGTTATATATCTTTTACTACCATGGGAACGAAGTGGTGGAGCTGGGTAGTAGGAATGTGTTTCCAAACCACATCTATGTTTTTCCGAGGGGTGCTGCGCTCAAAACCGGTCAGATGTCGCCCATCTATTACAGCGACATCGTTTCTTCATTTCACCGTGATATTGACTATCCGCAAATCATATATCATGTTGAAGAGATCGAGTATCTCTATCCGGGTTCAGATAATGGGATCCACGAAGTCAGTATGGATTTTTATGCGGGAGAGATGGTTGGGATTATGGGTGGAAGTGGTACGGGAAAATCCACACTCATCAATGTATTAACCGGGTTATTACCTGCTGATAAAGGCAAGATCACGATTAATGATTTTCCGCTGAACCCTTCCGACGAAGCACAAAAAGGGATTTTCGGATTCGTACCGCAGGATGATTTGTTGATTGAAGAGCTCACGGTGTTTCAAAATCTGTATTTTAATGCAAGGCTGTGTCTTGGGGACCTTGATGAGTCTGAAATAATTAAACGGATCAACAAACTGCTCAGTAATCTAGGTCTTTTTTACATTAAGGATTTGAAGGTTGGCAGCCCGCTGAAAAAATCCATCAGCGGCGGTCAGAGAAAACGACTGAATATTGCACTGGAGTTGATTCGTGAATCATCAATACTTTTCGTAGATGAGCCTACTTCCGGACTTTCATCAACTGATTCGGAAAATGTGCTGTCATTGCTGAAAGAACAGTCCCTCACCGGAAAAATCGTTGTGGTAAATATCCACCAACCCTCCTCGGACATGTTCAAACAATTTGACAAACTGCTTTTGATGGACAAGGGTGGATATCCTGTATACTATGGAAATCCACTGGATGCGATAACCTATTTAAAAAATATTGCAGAGCGGGCCGATGCAGAAGAGCTCGAGTGTGCAGCTTGCGGAAATATCCAGACTGATGAACTTTTGCAGATCATTGAAGCAAAAAAAGTCAACGAATTTGGAGAGTATACTACTGAGAGGTTGCTTCAGCCAGAAGATTGGTACCAACTTTATAAAAAAGAGCTGCGTCCTGAGAAGAAGCAGCCGGCACGACTCAAACTGCCAGATAAACAAAATAAAATTCCGGGAGCTATCTCCCAGTTCATAGCCTATAGTCGGCGCAACTTTCTCTCCAAGATTGCCGATCGTCAGTTTGTAACACTTGCCCTGGTAATCCCTCCATTGCTGGCACTCATACTTGGTATCTTTACAAGATATCCCGGGGGCACAGAGGATGGATCTCCACTGTATATATTCAGCCTGAATGAAAATATACCCGCATATATTTTTATGTCTGTAATCGTTTCACTGTTTATCGGGATGATTATTTCCGCAGAGGAGATCATACGCGACAGAAAGATCCGAAAGCGGGAAACCTTTCTCAATTTGAGCCGGTATGCTTACTTTAATTCAAAAATAGTCTTCCTGTTTATTCTTTCTGCGCTTCAGATGTTCGTATTTGTTTTGATTGGAAATCATATTCTTGAGATCCGCGGACTGAACCTGAATTTTTGGCTGATACTTTTTTCAACCTCCTGCTTTGCTGTGATGCTCGGGTTGAATATCTCTGCAGGATTGAAGTCTGTTATTTCCATTTATATTGTCATCCCGTTTGTATTGGTTCCGCTGATCCTTCTTTCCGGCGTAATCGTGAAGTTCGATAAGCTGCATCCCCTGGTAGCAAGGACTGAATATGTGCCGGTTTCTGCTGACCTGATGGCATCCAGGTGGGCCTATGAAGCACTGATGGTTAATCAGTTCAGGAATAACTCGTATGAACAACATTTCTTTGAAACCGAGCAGGCGCTTGCCAGTGCACAATATAAGATCAACTTTCTGATTCCGGAACTACAGAATCACATGGATTTGCTCCAGGACTATATCGCTAACAACAAATTGAATCAGGCTGAAGGAGAATTAAAGCTTTTAACCAATACCTTTCATGGTATACAGGGTATTCCAAAAGAATTGAAAGAGACAGATCCTTTTCAAGTGGATGTTCAATTGTTTGACAGGTTTCTTGCCAGTTGGCGTGATTACCTTGAGGAACAGGCGCATGCACTTAGAGTAAAAAAGGATGCAATTATCCACGATCTCCAGGAGGTGGGGACGAATGTTGCAGAATTGAAACGCCGCAATCACAATGACCGGGTGACGGAAATTGTAACCGATAGAAATGAATTAAAAAAAATTATTCTCTCAGGAAGAAAATTGATTCGTAAGGATCAACCAATCTTTCAGGTTCCGGATTCCAGGATTGGGCGCGCACATTTTTTTGCTCCTGTGAAGAAGATTGGGAACAGAGAGATGAATACAATCACATTTAATGTCGTGATATTATGGATGATGACATTGATTTTGTATTTTGCGCTCAGATATGATCTGTTGAGAAATACCATCAGAAGTATTGTAAGCTCAGGGAAAAACTGAAAGATCCCGAAAAGCAGTTCAGGTTTATTGAATTTTTTGAATCACAATTTTATGAATAAATTGACATTTTTTGTGTTGGTTATTTTCATATTCTCTGTTACAGGGGGATGTAATAATCAGAAAAAGAAGATTGATGACGGTTTTAAATTTGACCGCGATCAAATCGAATCAGAAATCAAAAAATCACCTATCTACCTGTTTCCTTCCCCCGGAGAGATCTTGAATCAATTCTATGCTGCAGAGCTATCCTACAACGAGGAATTGTTGCATGATCCAACCCAGTACACAGACTATGTAACCTACAGGGAAAAGGGACTGAACCTGGGGATTTATATTACCGACCTGGCATATGCCTCCCTCTTTTCCAGAAATACAATTGTTTCAGAATACCTGGATGTGGTAAGGAAGCTCAGCAGTGAGCTGGATGTCGCAACCACTGCATTCGAATCACTTGCTGAAAGAATCGGGACCAATGTGGGCAACAGGGATTCACTGATTGTATTGAGCAATGAGGCATTCAACAATGTCCTGGAGTTTCTTGAAACTGCCGGCAGGGAGAATACAATCGCGCTCATTTCGAGTGGTGCATACATTGAGGCAATGTATCTCGCGCTATATTCACTTGAGGAGTATGATGAAGAGCATCCGATCCTACAGCAGATCTCAGAGTTGAAGTATCCCCTTGAAAACCTGCTGAAACAAGCTGAATCAGTTTCTGGCGATCCCAATGTGGAAGGCATCCTGGTTTAT
>CAZPTO010000083.1:0-10503 GCA_964589155.1 uncultured Bacteroidaceae bacterium
ACGATTATTATGAACAGTTGTTTTTCCTATATACTTCACCTGTTTTCCGTTTGGCTGGCAAAAAAGCTGGCAGATTCTCAGCCTTATAGAAACAATCCTATGGTCAATCAAAACCGGAAGGGAAGGGGTGAGTTATCAGTCAAATTGTATTTCTGACTACTGGAATTTTAACTTTACAAATTAATCCTTTGATACCGGTTATGAGTAGTATTATATATTTCGGAAATATTACCGGTTAATAAATCATACCTGCCGTTAAATAATCATTCCTTCACATTATCAAATGGATTCTGAATATTTGTTGCTAAATTTCGAATAACATCCAACAAATGAACAGAATTATAATTATCTATTTAGGAATTTTAATCCTTTACTCAAACCCGGCATCTTCATATAGTCCCTCAAGTGATTCTATTCAATTAAATTTAAGAAAAGGCGATCAGTTTACATATACGCTTAAATCCACCAATTCATATATTACTAAATTAAGTGAAAAAGATACTCGGGTAAACTCAGAAGAATCGTATTCCAGGTTAAAGTTCATCGTTGAAGATATTCCAGGTCCCGGATGCTATATTATCACCTGTAAAAAGCAATTCACCATTGTGAAATCAGTATCACAGGACAGTTATTACACAATTGATTCAAGATTTCCTTCGTACAGCAGCAGGTATGAAGATATGGCAGCCTCATTCCTGAGTACGGTAAAATATAAGATTTTATTCTGCCCGTCAGAGCATGAAATGCAAATAATGAATTTCGAAGAGATCCGGCAAGAGCTTATTAAATACCTTGAGTCCAGAGGCGTACCAAAAGAAAGGAATACGACTAAAGCGGCCATAGGAATACTTAATGAAAAAAGAATTCTTGCAGGGTTGGGTTTTCTGAATTTCTATCCCTCTGAAGTTAGATCAGGTAAAAATTGGCAAATTGAGCATCTTGATGGCTTTACAGAGAACTTCATGAAATCAGGGAAAGGTGATTCAATTATATACCTCGTTTCGGAAATTCCTGATTATACAAACCGGAGCAGTAATCGATATGACTCCCCTGCGAAAACGCTTCTCAAAAAGAATATGAGGGTACATGCTGAAACAGGCTTACTGCTTGGTGCAGAATCATATTCCATATTGACTGATACAAACATTGAAACGGATAAAATATTTAGAAAAAATCCGGATGTTACCGACTACAAAATCGAGGTTGAATTGGCATCGTTTTCACGGTGGCAAAGCCCTACAATTTTATCAGGTCAATTAGAGAGAGAAAATGTATCTGCATTATGCCTGGTTTCAAAATCAAATATGATCGGTTCAGATGAAGAATTTCAGCCTATTGATCTAAACAATGACGGCAATTTTTCGATACAACTAAACATAGACGAGCCAATGAAGTATCGATTGTACTTTGTTGAGAAATTTCCTACTAAGAACAACCAGAATGCTCATTTATTTATTGAACCTGGCGATAGCATATTTATCTCTACAAAAAAGAATGACACACGCGATACAATCATCTTTTCCGGGAAAGGTTATCATAATTCTCAATTCCTGAATCAACATCATTTCTCCAGGCACGTTGGGATTCCACTCTATATCATTTTTCGACGGAGCGTTCAATTGGGGGAATATCTGTCGCGTTTTAAAAAAATCAAATCAAATGCCTTCCAAACAAAACAGTCACTAGAGCTGAATAAGGAATATCTTTCTGAAGAATTTTATACCTATATGGAATCTGAGATACAAAGTATCAATCTTATGCTTGAAGGATATCAATTCTTGTATAATCTGCGAAGCGATCCGGAAAATCTGCGTCAAACGAATGAAATAAATCAACACTATAAATTACCTGATTATCCTGAATATGTATTTTATGAGAATCTTGAACACTATGATTCATACATAGAATTATATAGCCTTTTCCGATTCACTCTCTTTCAGACCACAAATCACGGAAGAACAAAATTTAGTACTGACCACAATGCCAGATTTGAATTTTCCAAACTTCTCTATGATGGATATCCATTGTACCTTGATCTGGGAAATCAACTGGAAAGGTTTTTAAAAATCCCTACCTCGCAATTTGATCCATTCGAGAAGTTTTTTATTAATTTCTTCGAAGCCTGTAACAATGAGCAGACAAGAGAATATTTCAGGGAGCAATACACATATTACAACAAATTAAAACCTGGTAACCCGGCGCCAACGATGAATTTGATCGATATTAATGGGGAAAAGCTTGATTGGGATAAGACGAAAGGGAAAGTTGTTGTGCTCATGTTATACAAGGGCGGCGGAAGAGAACATCAATTCGGTGAAGTGCTGTATGAAGAGTATGATAAAAAACGGGATGAGGCAATAATAATGAGAATAAGTACTGATCTCAACTATACAAGCTGGCGTAGTTTTAATACCAGATATTCTGAGCAGAATTATCAGTATTTTTTTGAGGGCGGTGAATATGAATTCAATGATCGCTTTCTTTTCTCAATTAATTCTAATCCCAAATATTTGGTAATTGGCAGAGACGGAAACATCTTTCAAAATGTTTCTGGTATAAACTATTTGAAAGGTGCAATCAGATCGGCCATAGACCAGGAGCCACCAGCAGGGAAAGAATTTGTACATACTATATTCGCAAAAATTCTTTTGGGAATATTCATTGGTATTATTCTGTCCATTCTCCTTTACAGGCTAATCATATATAGAAGCCTAAAGAAAAAGGCCCTGGTACAAAAAATGACTGAATTAGAGCAGAGGGCGCTCAAAGCACAATTGAATCCCCATTTTCTTTTTAATTGTTTGAACTCAATACAACACCTTATCAGGTCAAACAAAAGAAGTGAAGCAGATAAATACCTGACGACATTTGCAACCCTTATTCGCCAAATGCTGAGTAATTCTGAAAAAGAGAATGTAAGTATTTCAGAGGAGCTTGAAAGCCTTAAAAACTACCTCGAACTGGAACAAATGAGATTCAATTTCGAGTTTGAAATAATGATTGACGATCAGATAGACATTTTTAATACCATGATCCCTACGATGCTCCTTCAACCAGTTGTAGAAAACGCGATTTTACACGGATTGGATCAGAAAACCGGTTCAAAAAAACTGAAAATTGAAGCACATCTATCCAATAATTCTATTCAATTCAGTGTTGATGATAATGGTGTAGGAAGGTCTATCTCTTCAAAATCAAATAAAGGGCACGAAAGTAAAGGGCTTAAAATTATTGAATCTCGAATCGCATTACTCAATAAATCAGGCGAAGATAATTACCAATTACAGATAATAGACAAGAAGGACAATACAGGTAAATCCACTGGAACAAATGTTGTAATCACACTGCCTGACGAATTATAATAGTATGATGATAAGGGCCATTATCATTGACGATGAAGAGCACGCCAGGAATAACCTCCGGGATATGCTAAAGGAGTATTGTTCTACTGTTGAAATAGTTGGGATGTCTGAGGATGTCACGAGGTCAAAAAAAATGATAGAAGAATTAAACCCTGACCTGGTATTTCTGGATATCAAACTTTCAAATTCCTCCGGATTTGAGTTGCTGGAGCTTGTTAAAAGTAGAAATTTTGGAGTAATATTTGTGACTGCATACGACAATTTCGCCATAAGGGCAATTAAATTTTCAGCTATTGATTATCTGTTAAAACCCTTAAACTACAAGGACCTGGTAAAGGCAGTTCAAAAGTTTACAAATAGGACAGAATTAGAAAAAAAGGCCTCTCAGCTCGAACTACTTATTGAAAACCTAACAAAAGAGAATTCCTTCAGAAGGATAGGCATTAATTCCGATGGGAAGATTGAATTTCTATCGGTCAGAAAAATTATTCGCTTACAGGGTGAAAGCAACTATACAAGGATATTCCTTGAAGGAAATCAAACAATGTTGATATCTAAAACCCTTGTTGAATTTGAGGAGTTGCTTGATGGATTAGGTTTTTTCAGGGTCCACAAAACACACTTGGTAAATCTTTCCTATATTAAAACAATCCAAAAATCTGCCGACTGCCATTTAATAATGAAAGACGAGTCAAGAATACCAGTTTCAAGAAGGAGGAAAGCCGGTTTTTTTTCAATATTCCAAAGTACTTAAACAATCAATTATTTAGATGTGTTGGTTTTTGACTACATGTTACCAATTTGCAATGCTCTGACTGAAAGACAATATTACATATCCTCAAGGAGTTTAAATTTAAACCACCAACAATTTAGCCCAAGAATGAATCGGTTAAGAGCATTATTCCTTTTTCATAAAAGCTTCATCATCCCGTCAGTAATTTTGACAATATTTTTGGGTTTGTATTCATGGTTTATAAATGATGAATTCGCAATTCAATCATTTGGTTTCGGATACTTGGTTACCCCGTTATTTATGCAATTCTTTAAGTTTGAATTCAGGAACAAAGGGTTATATTATTTTTATTTCAACCTTGGAATCAGCCGAATAGATCTGTGGGTATCTAATATAGTTTTTAGCCTGACAGGTGGATTAGTCATTTCTATAATCACATGGATCATTTATTTGTTGATAGCGTCATAAAGAGTTTTGGTCCGGTAACGGTTTTAACTGATATTTTCTTATCCTGTAAGCCAGGTGAGGTAGTGGGATTAATAGGAAGAAATGGATCTGGCAAATCAACCCTGATGAAAATAATTTTTGGATCTCTTAATGCTCAACAGAAGTTCGTCAGGATTAATGGAGTACACATTTCTTCAATGAAACAATCCATAAAAAGCATTAAATATCTTCCACAGGGCCATTATCTACCCGAGAACATGAGGATAGAAAAAGTAATAAATTTTTATGAGAAAATAATTGATCTTGAGAAATTTAAAAGCAATCCAATGGTTTCTCCGCTGATTCAAACCAATCCTATAAGGCTATCAGCGGGTGAAAGAAGAATTGTAGAAATCTTAATCATTTTGCATGCGAAATCACAGTATATCTTATTAGATGAACCTTTTAATGGTGTTGCACCAATCTATAAAGAGGAGATTAAATCGGTTATCAGGGATGTCTCGAAAACCAAGGGAATTATTGTAACTGATCATGATCATAGAAATGTTATTGATATTTCGGATCGACTGATACTTCTTTATAATGGAAGCCTGAAGAGAATTGAAGATAAAGATGAACTTGCTTACTATGGTTACTTTCCAAAATAAGTCAAGCAACCTTATCCATTACAAAACTTGATCGAAGACCAAAACCTTGAAAGGTTTTTGTAGCTAATATGCGAAATATCTAATCCAATATGTCGCATCTGTTGCAATGGAAATAGGGAGAATTTTAATTTATTGCGCTATAAGCGAACTGGATTTCATTCATATACAATAAGCCTCGCAGTCTTAATTCCTTTATCCGATTGGACCGCTACTAAATAGATTCCTGGCTGAACATCGTTAAGTATGTAATGAAATTCATTGTTCCCATTAGTTATGTTTACCTGGGCCTCTAGCTTTTTCACAATACTGCCTTTGATGTCCAACAAATGAATATTTCCGGTTACTTTATCTGCAGCATTAAATGATACGGTAATCCTTTCTCTAGCGGGATTCGGATATATTAGGAAATCATCCAATTGAAGAGTCGACCTACATTCTTCGAAGTAGGTACAGGACGAAGTTTCAAGGTTTCCAATCAAACTGTAAAAGTCTTGTCTCAGGTTTTTACTTATCCTGTCCGGAAGTCGGTCAAAAAATTCTTCTGTGGGCGTAAACCAGAAGATTTTTGTTTCTGAATATTCACTGAAATACTTATCAAAGGGGACTCTAACAGGAATAAGATATTGAGATTCGCTGCCTGAAAGATATTCGTTCCTTGCTAATGAACGGAAATTTACCAATTCATTGCCCAATTCATCAGTAACCATTACGAGCTGGAATCCCTGAAAAGGACTTTTCATCAATTCATCATATTCCAACCCATTATGTTCCTTCTTGAAATCTTTATTTTTTTCATTTACAATTTGAATTCCTCCACGGAGTCCCGAAAAATTTAAGAAATGACTTATACCATCATTTAACATTTTTAAAACCATACCTGGAAGATTAAACTGTATCTGAATCCATTCGTTATTATATACAGAAGTCTGAGTAGCTAGTGAGTCTCTAATAAATTGAAAGCCAATGTTCTCAAGTTCACTATTACTTAGATCAAGTATTTCCACATCCATGTCTATTTGTTTTCTTCCCTGCTCAAAATACCTTACTAAGTCAATATCAGGATATAGACTTTTTGTAAAAAATATTCTTTGATAAATCTTTTGCAAGTATCTGTATCTATCTGGCAAAAGTGTCCATAACGAGTCACTTTGGGTAAACCAAAATATCACATCTGAATGTTTAACTGGAATTAAATGATCATCAGTAACTAATGATGATTGAATGTAGTACCCCGTTGTACTCATAGTTTTAGGGTAACCAAGAGTATCGGTTAGCATTTTCGGTAAATAGTCTACAATTAAAGTTGTATCATATTCAATACATTGGACAGAATCTCTTCCTGAATTATTTTTGGTTTTACTCCAGGTAGTTTTTCCTCCTAAACCGGCTCCACGCCCCCATGGTGTCTGGTAGGAATAGTATAAAAGCTTGTCATTTTCTTTTTTTCTGAACAATCCAATTCTTTGCTTTTCTTCACGACTAAGATTCAGGATAAAGTCAGTACCATCAATCACTTTATCAGGTGGGTATAATATACTTGAAATCCAACTCTCGATATCATAATTAACTAGCCGAACATTCGGAATTGTTTTTTTATTACGCTTATTATTTGATATGAATGATTGTATTTGATTGTGTCTGTCAGGAATGTCATTATAGAAATCCTCAGTAGCGTGAAACCAAAAAATCAAATCCTGGTTCTGTTTGCAATTCAGTCTTGAGAAAGGGAAAACAACAGGGACAAGTGTATCTTTAGATAGATCAAATTTCTGACTTGATTGTATCCCCATAACTGATCCATTTAATTTAGAAATATATACAGGATAGTAGTCCTTTTCAGTTTCTTTGAAATGATAGTATGCCGTAGTTGGGGGTTGACCGTAAACAATTCGTTCAGTATAAATTCTTATGTAAAATTTGGCTCCTTGAAGTGTATCTCTGACTAATGTGTCAAGGTCAAGCAATTGCTCTATTTGAGTTTTTTGCTTCTTTCCAATTGATTCATAATATATAGCTGACATGTTCTCTTTCTTAGAAACATATATGCATTTATTCTCTGATCGCGTGTTCTTGTAAAAGACAAAATAATGTTGAATATCAAATCCCAATTTCCGTAACTCTTCCAAACTTAAATCATCTATTATATATGGATTACCATTTAATGGTTCGTTACTAAAGTTTTGATCTGCACTTTTCTCTGATACGATAATTTCGTTATTTTCAGCATCAGCTACTTTTTTAGTTGCTGAATTGAGTTCATCCGATTTGGTTTGAAAAATGGGACCGGGACGGCTGTTTTTCTGAGATACTGTTTCTGATGAATCAGCTTTTGTAACGGGGTTATTTTTAGCAGGAGGAACACTTTTTTCATGTAAATTGGTGTGTCCCTGATTCTGTTTGCTAGATCCTGATAAACTGAAAAATAGGACCGTTGAGGTAGTTATTATTGCAGCTACAGTAATCAGGATGATCCACAGCCTGAATGAACTTCCTTTCAAATTATATGAAGATGTGGTTTTAGGATGCAGAATGAAATGATTTACCTGTTCCAGATTAATATATTCGGGCATGCTTTTAAATTGTGCAAAGAACAGGTCCATGTCTTGATATGAAAATTCTCTTCTCATTTCTCAGGCTTAAAGGTTTAGAAATAAAATGGCCGCATTTACCTGTGAGGGTTCTGATAGTTGTTGAAGGAGTCTTTCACGCCCCCTTTTCAAGCGTTGCTTCACCGCAGACAGGCTTCCTCCCTGTATATTTTGAATATCTTGCAGGGAAAGGTCTGAAATGTGAAACAGGATCAGTGCCTCGGAAGTCTTGGATGGCAGTTTCAGCATCCTATCATACATGATCCTGAAATCCGTTTGCACCTCCGGATTTTGCTTCAAATCCTGAAGACTCATCAGTTCCTGAACATTGATTTCTCCGTTAAATCTCTTCTTCCGGGATCGCATTCGATGAAGATTACCGGCTACGGAAAACAGGTAGGATTTGAATAAAGACAGATCCCGGATTTTATCAAGCCCCGTTAGAATAGTAAAAATGGTATCTTGAACAAGATCTTCGGCATCTGCATTATTCCCTGAGATAGCCCTGCAATACCTTGTAAAAGAACTGTGTAGAGGTTCGTATAATTCCAGGAATTGTCTGTTGGGGGATTCAGTCATTTGTAACTTCCTTTTTCTTTATGTTGCCTGAGAAAGAGAAAAAGTTACATAAACTTAGAAATTTTAAATGGATTCACTTCAATGTGGTAAAAACAAATCCCTTCTTCATACGCTGATTTTGAATGACCAGGAGAATGGTGGGAGTTTACACTGTTCTTTGGCCTCAATATCTGATGATCTTTAAAGTAACTTGCTGGCAAAAAGCTGGCAAAAAAGAAAGGGTTACAAATCTTGAAATCTGTAACCCTTTGATAATCATCGTGGATCATATCGGAATCGAACCGATGACCTCTTGACTGCCAGGGAGATTACTAGTGTTACTTACCCACTGAAAATCAAGTATATAACAAAAATGCAGGATCACAAAAAGTGACAAAAACAAGCAAAAGGACACTTGAAAAGGACACCTAAAACTTATTAGATTATTTTATTCAGTGAATTTAACTGAACATTTATATTAGAAATTCCTTTGCTTTTTGTAATTATGTTCATTATATTTGACTGTTCATTGACAATGAACGGTTATTATATATAAGCGATAAGTTGTATATATGTATAAGAATATAGATTTTATATACGATGCAATCTTTCAATTGCAGCAGGTGACTGACGTTGTCGCAGATGTTGATAGCAACAGAAAAGAGTATGATGCCATTGCTACTATAAGTAACACTCAATTCATAGTAATTGGTAAAACAGAAATTAGAACATCTAACAAAGGTCTTGTTTTCGGTGAAATTTATGATTTAAAGAAAAAGACCAAAAAGCCAGTTGTTGCCATTGCCAAATTTATTGCTGCCGATATAGCAAGAGAATTGAAAGAAAAAGGTATTAATTACATTGATAGAGCAGGTAACGCTTATATCAAACATGGTAAACTTTTACTCTATATTACAGGTCAGAAGCCTGAAAAACCTGCAAATTTCAATCAGTCTAGAGCCTTTCAGGAATCAGGTATAAAATTGATTTTTCAATTACTAACACAACCTGATGATTTACAGCTTTCATATCGGAATTTAGCAAGTAAGACGGGAATTGCACTTGGTTCTGTTAGCATTATAATGAAAGAACTTGAAGACCTGAAATTTGTAATTAAAGCAAAAAATAAAAGGTATCTAAAAAACAAGGAGCAACTATTTGAAAGATGGATAATCGCTTTTAACGATGTGTTGCGACCAAGGATTTTCAAAAGGCGTTTCCGTTTTCCTGATAAGAATAATTACAGCCATTGGAAAGGCATTGGTTTAGATAAAATCCAGGGAAGAAATATTTGGGGAGGAGAACCTGCTGCTGCAATTTTAACGAATCAGCTTCAACCTGAAAACTTCAGCATATATACCAACGGTGGTTGGCAACCATTAGCTTCTTCATTAAAACTGATTCCTGATAATGACGGTGATGTTGAAATTCTAAGTATGTTTTGGAAAGAAGATGATGAAACAGAAAAGCAAAATATAGTCCCATCGCCTATTATTCTTGCAGAATTAATGAGTAGTGGAAAAGAACGAAATATTGAAACTGCTAAACTAATTATGAAAAATGAGTTACAACATATCAAGTGATAAGTTTCAACACCCACTACTTAAACCGATATTACATAAGCTAACTGAATATTTCTCAAAGTATCTGATATTCTTAAATCTGAACTTGAAAAAGAAGAAGGAAGTATTCTAATAAATCAGATAACTGATACCCATAGTGGGCTAAAATACGATCTTGTATTCGAGTGCTTGCAACAGATTATTCTCGGTATAAATGAAGATTGAAAAAGTTCATATAAAACAAATTAGAAAGTCAGAAGCTTTCTTGGTTCAAATACTGTATTAGCCCCCTAAATAACAATTTACCCCTTTTTGCTGGCAAAAAGCTGGCAAAAAAGAAAGGGTTGCAAATTCAAAAATCTGTAACCCCTTGATAATCTTCGTGGAGCATATCGGGGTACTCGCTGCTCTCGTGATCCGATGAGCACCAGTCCTGCAAATAGAAAAAGCACTTCGCTGGCGCGAACCGTTTTTATTTCGGTCGGTCCCTTACGAAAGCAAGCTTTCGACGTTACCTCCCTCCATAAAAAAACACTCCTCCCGGAGTGTTCTTTTCTGCTTGATCGTGGAGCATATCGGAGTCGAACCGATGACCTCTTGACTGCC
>CAZPTO010000084.1:0-10369 GCA_964589155.1 uncultured Bacteroidaceae bacterium
GATCATATCGAGGCCAACGGTCAGGCCAGGATCGTATTACTGGACCTTGCCATCAGGAACATCCTTCTGCTGAAACAACAACAGTAGCCAGGCAGCACGAGCTCCAATTGACATTTTTACCGGTCCCCAACTGGTCAAATCAATATTGTTCAGCAACAGCCCGCAGTGCTTCCTTGCGCGTCCACCCCCTCTCCAGTCCACCCCCTCTCTCAGTTTCCATTTAAAACGTGCATCCTTGCTCACCCCCAGTTTTAACTTTCGTCTTTAATGTCTACCTTTGTACAACCGGTACAATGCCGGAATTCACAGAATACAGCTTATGGAAAGTTTGATCGCAAGAGGGTGTTGTTCAGGGAAACAACAAGAAGCGGCAGATGACAACAGCGACCGTTTGGAGTACTACTTTGATAAGTGCGGAAAACTGGATTCATTCAACTGGCTGCGGGAACTGACCGGTCATTTTGATATCCCGGATATCGTGGAGGTCAGGTTCAAGAACACCCGGAAAGAAATATACAGGAATGTGAACGGACTCAGGCTCAAGCGTGGTGATTTCGTTGCGGTGGAGGCATCGCCGGGACATGATATCGGCATCATTACCCTGGCTGGTGAGATTGTAGAAAAACATCTTGATAAAACCAAGTTCGATCCGCGCATTGATGAACTGAAAAAGGTATACCGCAAGGCGAAACCTGCCGACATAGAAAAATGGGAGGAAGCCATCCGGCTGGAACACGAAACCATGCTGAAGGCAAGGTCCATCGCCGGGGATCTGCACCTCGACATGAAAATCGGGGATGTGGAGTACCAGGGCGACCGCACCAAGGCGATCTTTTATTATATCGCCGATGAGCGTGTGGATTTCCGTCAGCTCATCAGGGTGCTGGCGGACAACTTCCGGATCCGGATCGAAATGCGACAGATCGGTGCACGTCAGGAAGCAGGCAGGATCGGTGGCATTGGCACCTGCGGAAGGGAACTCTGTTGTTCCACCTTCATCACGAATTTTGTATCGGTATCCACCCAGGCTGCCCGTGTTCAGGAAATTGCCTTGAACCCCACCAAACTGGCTGGTCAGTGCGGCAAGCTAAAGTGCTGCCTGAATTACGAAGTGGAAAGTTATTCAGATGCCAGGAAAGATTTCCCGGACCGGAACATTCACCTGCAGATCGCAGGAGGGAAAGCCGTACATCAGAAGACAGATGTTTACCGCGGTGTGATGTGGTATGCCGTCGAGGCCGACCGGGGGGTATCCACCCTTGTGCCGGTGCCGGTGGAGCGTGTCAGGGAAATCATCGCACTGAACAGGAAGGAGGTTATTCCTGACAGCCTGTTGGATGCATACCAGGTAACGGATGCGAAGAAACCTACTGCCTATTCTGATGTGGTGGGGCAGGAGAGCATCACACGATTTGAACAAAAAAACAAAGGCCGCAAGCGTGGCCGGGGCCGCCGCAAACCGGGATCACAACGCAGGAAGAAATGAGAAAATTGATCCTTACCTACACTGTCTTTTTACTATCAGTCCTGTTTCTGGGCGCATGCGACCGCTCCATGGTGTACGATGAATTTGTCAGGATCGACAACAGTTCATGGCACTGGGATGACCCGGCTGAATTTGCTTTTGAAATGGAGGATACAGTGCATTTTCATGATATCCTGATCCAGGTGCGCCATACCACGGATTACCCCCTGAGCAACCTGTACATGTTTGTGCACGTGGAAGGCCCGTCGGGGCAGGAGATGACTGACACGATCAATTTTATCCTTGCAGCGCACAGTGGGAAATGGATTGGGAAGGGTGTTGGAAACATCCGCTCGATCGGATACCGGTACAAAAAGAATACGGTGTTTCCCCAACCTGGAGCATATGAGGTCACCATAGAGCAGGCCATGCGGCTTCCCGAGGTCCCCGTTTCGGAGGTCGGTGTACGGGTGGAAAAAGTAAATCCCTAAATTGTATTGTCTTGAGTAAGAATAAGCTCCGGAAATTCGAAGAGATGGAGACCTTTGACAGGGTATTTCAACCCGAATTCGAAGCGGTTTTCAACAAGGATTTTTACCTGAAAGGACGCTGGGCATCCTCGGTGTTTGACAATAACCGGCCGGTAGTGTTGGAACTCGGATGCGGCAAAGGGGAGTATACCCTCGGACTTGCGGAACTGCATCCAGGGAAAAACTTCATCGGCGTGGATATCAAGGGAGCGCGCATTTGGAAAGGTGCAAAAACCGCCAACGAGTGTTCCATGAAAAATGTTGCCTTTCTTCGCACACGGATAGAGTTCATTGAGTCCTTTTTTGGTCCGGCAGAGATCGAGGAGATATGGATCACTTTCCCGGATCCGCAGCTGAAGAAGCGACGCAACAAGAAACGTCTCACCGGCCCCCGGTTTCTCAACCATTACCGTTCCTTTCTGAAGGACCGTGGAATCGTTCACCTGAAAACCGATAACGACGTAATGTACCAGTACACTGCACAGCTGGCCAGGCATAATGGGCTGGAGATCGTCGCAGAGACAAATGACCTCTACCATTCGGACTTCCTCGACGACATCCGCGCCATTCAAACCACCTACGAAAAGCAGTTTCTTGGCGAAGGCACCAGCATCAATTACATTGCCTTCAGGCTTCCCCGGCAGAAAATGATCACATACCTCCCTGAAGATGACAGATATGAACGATGAAACAGGCTTCTTTGAACGGGTCTACGCGGTGGTAAAACGCATCCCCCCGGGCCGTGTTACATCGTATGGTGCCATCGCCAGGTATGTAGGATCGCCACAGGCTTCACGGATGGTCGGGTGGGCCATGAACCAATCACACGCTTCCAGGGAGTTTATCCCGGCACATCGCGTAGTGAATCGCAATGGCATGCTTACCGGGAAACACCATTTTGATGGCCCGGGAGTAATGGCCGAACTGCTCGAAAATGAAGGGGTCGCTGTTATAGAGGACCAGGTGCAGGACTTCAGGGAAAAATTCTGGGATCCCCTTGCCGAATTAGATTTATAAAGATTAAATCTAAATTAAAAAATTAGCTATCTTTGCAGGACAAACGGAGGAACTATGAAGATAACAAAAGAGCAGGTTTTACAGGCGCTCAAGCGTGTTGTTCATCCTGAATCCAGAAAGAACATTGTGGAACTGGGGATGGTGGAAAATCTTTCCGTTGAAGACAAAGAGGTCAGGTTTGCCCTGAAGTTCAGCCGCCCCAATGATCCTTTTATTGAATCCATGAAAAAATCCTGCGTAAGCGCCATCGAATCCCAGTTGGGCGATGAGGTGAAGATCCGCGGGAACATCGGCACCAATGTACCCGAGCGACCCCAGGCGCCCGAGGTATTGCCCGGTGTGAAGAATATCATCGCCGTTGCATCCGGCAAAGGCGGTGTGGGTAAATCAACCATTGCAGTGAATCTTGCGGTAGGGTTGAAGAACCAGGGCTACAAGGTAGGGTTGTTGGATGCGGACGTCTATGGTCCGTCGGTGCCCAAGATGTTTGACCTGGAGGATGCCCGTCCCAATGGTAAAACTGAAGATGGAACGGAGTGGATCATTCCCATTGAGAAGCATGGGATCAAGCTGCTGTCTGTGGGTTTTTTTGTGAAGCCTGAAGATGCACTTGTATGGCGGGGTCCAATGGCCACCAGTGCACTCAAGCAACTGGTCTCCCAGGGAGACTGGGGAGAGCTTGATTACCTGGTACTGGATTTGCCTCCCGGAACAGGGGATGTGCATCTTACCATTGTACAGGAGGTCCCTGTAACCGGGGCCATCATCGTGAGCACACCCCAGGAGGTCGCGCTGGCTGATGTGATCAAGGGAATCAGTATGTTTACCGGGGACAAGATCAATGTTCCGGTGCTTGGTTTGGTGGAGAATATGGCATGGTTTACACCCGAAGAATTGCCGGAGAACAAGTACTATATCTTCGGCAAGGAGGGCTGCAAGCAGCTTTCAGAAAAACTGGGCGTGGAGCTGTTGGGGCAGATACCGATCGTCCAGGGGATCTGCGAGTCGGGTGACCAGGGAGTGCCTGTGGCAGTAGACAAGGAATCCACCATGGGGAAAGCATTTAGTGAGCTGGCCACCAGGGTGGCGGCAGCCACAGACAAGCGTAACAGGGAGCAGGGTCCGACCAAAAAAGTAGAGATCACTCACAAATAATTATTCCTACATACAACAGAAGCTATGGAAGACAAAAAAAGTCGTGTTGAGGCAGCACTTGAAAAGATCCGGCCCTACCTCGTGGCAGACGGGGGAAATATTGAGCTGGTGGAAGTGACCGATGACAATGTGGTGAAAGTGCAATTGACCGGCGCCTGTCACGGATGTCCGTTCAGCCTGCAAACACTGAAGGCCGGTGTGGAGATGGCCGTTAAAAAGGATGTCCCCGAGATTGTTGAGGTCGTGGACATCAATGCCTAGTTTAAAATCCGGTGCAACAATAGTTGCTCATTTCCCCGGCATCCCATATTTTTGCTGTCCGGGCAAAATATATGACTGTAAAGTTAGTTAGTATACTAGGATAAATCTGATAAACACTTGTCTCTGCATCGAAACCCACATATCTGTCTGCTCCTGTCACTGATTATGGGGCTGGTGGTCTCCTCCTGCAGTGTTGAGAAGAACACTGCAGCGACACGTAGTTTTCATAACCTGACCTCCCATTACAATATTTTTTTTAATGCCAGTGAGAGTTACAAGCAGGGATTGATGCGTGCAGAGGAATCCTTCGTGGATGATTACACTTCCGTGCTTCCCTTGTTCTTTTATGAAGATGAATCGGTACAGCAATCGGTCACACCGCAGATGAAGCGGGCAATCGATAAGTGCACCAAGGTGATCACATTCCATTCCATCACCGCCAAGCCGAAGATTAAGTCGGGCGAGCAATCGGAGAAAGACAAGGCCTTTTACGAGAAAAATGAATACAATAAGTGGGTGGATGACAGTTACCTGCTGATCGGAAAATCCTATATGCAGCAGGGAGAGTTCTTCATGGCCGCGGAGTCTTTTAAACACGTGATGAAGACCTACCCCGAAGAAGAGACCTATTACCTTGCCATGGCCTGGCTGGTGCGTGCCTACAATGCCATTGGGGAAATGGATAATGCTGAAGAGCTGATTGTGGCACTGAAAGATGTGGATGAATTCCCGGAAAAGCAGGAGGAGGTGTTATATACCAGTCTTGCAGATTATCACATGAAGCAGGAGGAGTACGAGGAAGCTGCCGAATACCTGCTGCGGGCACTGGATACGCGACCAAAGAAAAACCGGAGGATCCGCTATACCTATATCCTGGCACAGTTGCTGAAAGAATCGGGGAACGGTGAAGCCTCCATCAGGAATTTCAGAAAGGTGATCCGGATGAACCCGCCCTATATCATGGCTTTCAATGCCAAGGTGAGCATGGCAGAGGCATTCCAGGCCGGGGCATCTGACAGCCAGGAGATCAAGAAATTGCTGAACAAAATGCTCAAAGACCCGAAGAACGATGAATTCCAGGACCAGATCTATTTTGCCCTGGCGAACATTTATATGGAGGAAGGTGACCGTGAGCGGGCCATCGAATATTATCATCTTTCTGTGAGTACCAGTGTGCAGAATAATTACCAGAAGGGGGAATCATGCCTTACCCTGGCCGAGATTTATTATAACGAACCGAGGTATACCCTTTCAGCGGCCTATTACGATACGGCAGTGAACCTGCTCGAAAGCGATTATCCCAACTACAGAACCCTGCAGACACGCTCCAGGAGTCTCAATCAGCTGGTGACCAATATCCGCAGCTATGAATTACAGGACAGCGTACAAGTGCTGGCTGCCATGCCGGAGAGTGAGCGAAATGCCAAAATTGATGAGATCATTGCGCAGGTAAGGAAGCAGGAGGAGGAGGCCAGGCAGCGGGAGCAGCAGGCAATGCAAGACCTGCAGTTCAACAGGTCGGCCATGTACCAGGATGGGGCTGGCAGTGCCAGTGGAGGCGGACAACAGGGAGGCAGATGGTATTTTTATAATCTCAATGCCAAGAGTTTCGGACAGCCTGAGTTCCGGATGAAATGGGGCGAGAGAAAGCTGGAGGACAACTGGCGCAGGAGCAACCGTCAGACGGTCACCGACCTGCTGGATGAAGGAGGAGCAGAAGGAGGGGCAGTTGCAGACAGTGCAGCCGGGGTGATCATTGATAACAAATCCAGGGAGTTTTACATGCGGGATATTCCGCTGAGCGATTCAGCCCTGGAAGTTTCAAACACCCGCCTGGAAGAGGCCCTGTTCAATATGGGAATGATCTACCGCGACGATTTACTGGACTATGAAAAAGCCATAGCGTCACTGGAGGAACTGGTGCAGCGGTATCCTGATGGCAATTACACCATGGCATCCTATTACTACCTGCATGACCTGCATAACGCTGTGCAACAGCCTGCCCGTGCATCCTACTACAAGGACCAACTTTCGAGAAAATACCCCGACAGTCATATGACCATGCTGCTCACCAATCCCAACTACATCAGGGAACTGGAAGAGGAGCAACAGAAAGTGGAACGTTTTTACGTAGATGTATACACCGATTACACGAACAACAGGTATGCAGAAGTAATCAGGAAAGCCGAACGCGGGATCAGTGAATATCCGGATGATGAAGACCTCCAGGCGCGCCTCCACTACCTGAAGGCGATGTCAACAGGCGCTGTGCGTGGCAAGGAGGCAATGAAGACAGAACTCGATTCCATCGTTGCCTGGTACCCGGCTACAGAGATCGCCGCAGAAGCCCGGGAGATCATCGACTACATGTACGTGACCTTCCCGGAAGTCAAGGAAGCCGACCAGGTAAGGGAAGCAGTTGAACTCTACACATATGATCCCGAAGCCAGGCACCTGTTCCTGCTGGCAGTAAAAAAGGAACAAAATCTGAACCTTGTGAATTTCAATTTGTTGAACTATAACCTTGATCATTTCAATGCTTACAACCTGGTCATTGAATTGAAAAACCTGGGTGTGGATTACAATCTCCTTCATGTCAAGGAATTTGCCGATAACCAGGGTGTAAGGCGCTATGCCGAAAGAGTCAGGGAAGATATCAGGGAGATCATGGGCGAGATCCCGGAGGAGGACTATGCAACCGTCCTGATATCGAGGGAAAATTATAAGAAATTACTGGAGGAGAAGGAAGTGAAGCCCTATCTTTTATTCCACAGGCAAAACTATACAAATGTCGAAACCGATCAGGATCCTTTGGACCGATGATGAAATAGATCTTCTGAAACCTTATATCCTCTTCCTGGAGGAGAAAGGGTACGAGGTGGCCACGGCAAGCAACGGTGAGGAAGCACTGGAGTTGGTCGCAGCCAACAGTTACAACCTGATATTCCTGGATGAGAACATGCCGGGCCTGAGCGGACTGGAGACCCTGGAGCGTATTAAGACCCTGGCCCCTTCCGTGCCGGTGATCATGATCACCAAATCGGAGGAGGAGGATATCATGGACGAAGCGATTGGGAGCAAAATTGCCGACTACCTGATCAAACCGGTGAATCCCAAGCAGATCCTTCTTACCATTAAAAAGCACCTGGATTCACGAAGGCTGGTGACTCAAAAGACCACTTCAGCCTACCAGTTGCAGTTCAGCCAGATCAGTTCCCTGATCAATACCGCGCGGACTTTCGACGATTGGGTGGAGATCTATAAGAAGCTGGTTTTCTGGGAGCAGGAACTTGAGCGATCGGACGAAACCGGGATGAACGAAGTGCTTTCCATGCAATGGTCGGAAGCCAACAGTGAGTTTACAAGGTTCATTAAAAGCAATTACAAAAGCTGGTTCAAAGGCGAAGATGCAGAAAGGCCGGTGCTTTCACCCCAGGTATTCGCACACAAGGTGTTTCCACTCCTGGAAAAGGGGAAGGTGGCTGTATTGGTGATCGACAACCTGCGTTACGACCAGTGGAAACTCGTCGAGCAGGAGATCAACAATCTTTTCCGGGTGGAAGAGGAGATGATCTTTTGCAGTATCCTGCCCACGGCAACACAGTATGCACGCAATGCCATGTTCGCAGGGCTGATGCCTGCTGAGATCAAGAAATTGATGCCAAAGTACTGGATCGAAGAGGAAGATGAGGAAAGCAAGAACCTTTTTGAATCTGAATTACTGGGCGCCCAGATGCAGCGCAAAGGAATCAGCAACAGCATGCATTATGAAAAGATCAATAACCAGAAACAGGGGAAACGGATCGTTGATTCCTTCAAAGACCTGTTGAACTATGATCTGAATGTGCTGGTATACAACTTTGTGGATATGCTTTCGCACGCGCGGACGGAGATGGATGTGATCAAGGAGCTGGCTTACGATGACAGAACTTACAGGGCACTGAGCCTGACCTGGTTCAATAATTCCTACCTGCTGGACCTGATCCGGCAGCTTTCAGAAAATAACGTGCAGCTTGTGCTGACCACGGACCATGGAGCAGTGCGTGTGCAGCATCCCGTGAAGGTGGTCGGCGACCGCAAAACTTCAACAAACCTGAGGTACAAGCAGGGACGCAACCTCAGTTTCCAGTCAAAAGAGGTATTCGAGATCAGCGATCCTGGAGAAGTCCACCTGCCCAGGTCCAACGTAAGTACCTCCTATATTTTCTCCGGCGGCAATGACTACATGGTCTATCCCAATAATTACAATTATTTTGTCAACTATTACAGGAACACCTTTCAACACGGGGGTATATCACTTGAAGAGATGATTATTCCCTGTGCTGTGATGACACCAAGATAAGCAATGATCAGGATAGAAATACCTTCTCTACGTAGCATCGACACAGCGGCAAAACAGCTTGTGGAAACTTTCGGAGACCATACCAAAGTTGCATTTTCCGGTGAGATGGGTGCCGGCAAGACCACCCTGATACAGGCAGTGTGCCGGCAGCTTGGGGTGCACGATATTGTCAACAGTCCTACCTTTGCCCTGATCAATGAATATTTTACAGATTCGGGGGACTCTGTCTATCATTTCGATCTGTATCGCATCAACGATATTTCGGAAATGTATGATATGGGTTACGAGGATTATTTTTTTTCAGATGCATACTGTTTCATCGAATGGCCTGAGAAAGCTGCAGACCTGTTGCCCCCCAACCTGCTCTTCCTCACCATAACAGTGAACGAGGACGGCAGCCGGACGGTGGAGGGTGCCTGACTAAACTTGACATTCCCCCAGAATTATGCTAATTTAGGTTCGCTAAAACCAAATCAGATGAATCAAAAAGGAGGGAAGCCCATCGACCTCAGGAGGGAAGGATTGTTGCCGCAGGAAGAGATGCTTGCGGTGGAAACAAAAAAGCAGGATGTGGTCATTGGCATACCCAGGGAAGATGCCGAAAGAGAAAGTCGTGTTCCGCTTACCCCTGAGGCGGTTGAGATCCTCACAGGTCATGGTCACCAGGTGATCATTGAAAGCCATGCCGGCGATGCAGCAAATTATCCCGACAACCAGTACGCCGAAAACGGTGCCCTGATCACGGACAACCGTAAAGATGTATTCATGGCAGATGTGGTGCTGAAGATCGACCCGCCAATGATCAAGGACATTGAGATGATGAAAGAGCGGCTGATGCTTATTTCCTCGTTCCAGGCCAGAACACTCAACGACCGGAAATATATTGAATACCTCACCAGGAAGCGGGTCACCGCCATTTCCATGGAACGTATTCAGGATGAGCATAAATGTTATCCGCTGATAAGAAGCATGAGCGGAATCGCAGGAAACACTGCCGTGCTTGTTGCCGGAGAATACCTGAGCAATGTGCGCGGAGGCAAGGGCGTGATGCTGGGCGGGATCACAGGGATCACTCCTACAGAAGTAGTTATCCTGGGCGCAGGGACAGTAGCCGAATTCGCTGTCAGGGCAGCCCTTGGTATGGGTGCCAGTATTAAAGTTTTTGATGAATCCATCCAGCGGCTCAGGAGATTGCAGTCTGCGGTGGGCAACAACATCCCCACGTCCATATTCCATCCCAGGGTGATCGAAAAAGCATTGAAGTCAGCCGATGTCGTAATTGGTGCCATCAGGAATGACGGGGATGACCCCGCATTTTTTATCACCGAGGAGATGGTTATGGGTATGAAAAAAGGATCTGTAATCGTCGATGTCAGCATCGATCACGGCGGATGTGTTGCCACCTCCGAACCGCGTACCCAAAAAAACCCGGTATTTACAAAACACGGGATCGTTCACTACTGTGTACCGAATATCCCCTCGAGAGTAGCCCGGACAGCCTCTATTGCGATCAGTAACGTACTTTCACCCATGCTAAAAAATATGGGGAAGCTTGGAGGATTGACCCACCACCTGAAAGCAGATGAAGGATTGCGTCAT
>CAZPTO010000085.1:0-10367 GCA_964589155.1 uncultured Bacteroidaceae bacterium
GTCGTGCGACAGCAGATTTACAGTCTGCCCCAGTTGGCCACTTTGGTATCTCCCCGTAAGCATGATCATTTTCATGCGTTTGAGCCGATGGAGGGATTCGAACCCCCGACCTGCTGATTACAAATCAGCTGCTCTGACCAACTGAGCTACATCGGCATAACATTACGTCAAAAAACTACCCTCCAAAATCGGTCTGCAAATGTATGAAATAAAAAACTATATGACAAAATATTCTTTTCATTTTTTTTTAGAGTTTATTTTTTTGGATTGAGGGTGTCTGACTATTTTCCTATATAACTAGCTATTGTTTTGAATACCTGACACTTACAAAGACTGAAGGGTTTTTTTATTTGGGAATAAAAAAGGCCGCAAAAGCGGCCCTTTTTCCAGTGAACCAGAGGACCTCAATTTTTCCTCACTTTATTCTTATGTTTCAGGAGTTGTTTGCGAATCGCATCCACTGACAGGTCAGTAGCCTCTTCAAATGTTTTGCACTGCTTTTTGGAAAAGAGGGGGTTTCTTGCTACATCCAGCTTGATCTCAACGACTTTGTTCTCCCGTTCCTGCGTGTCTTTCTCAAGCCTGAGAAATACCTCCGCTCCCAGGATATTATCGTAAAACACTTCCAGTTTATTGACCTTTTCCTCGATGAAAGTCAATAAACTACTGTCTGCATCAAATTTGACTGAGTGAATTTTAACGTTCATAATCACCTCCTTGTTTTTATGCTCTGGGGTGAGCCTGGTTATAAATAGATTTTAACTTCTCAAATGTATTGTGGGTATATACCTGCGTGGCCGAAAGATTGGCATGTCCCAATATCTCTTTGATGGCATTCAGATCAGCGCCATTATTGAGCATGTGGGTCGCGAATGTATGACGTAAAATGTGCGGACTTGTTTTTTCCAATGTTGAAATCATTCCTATGTACTTATTCACGATGCGATAAATCAGCTTGGGGTAGGCAGGCTTACCCGCATCTGTTAACAGCAGCGCCTCAGAGGAAACACCAGGAAACTGCTCGTCCCTTCTTTTTAAATAACCCTGAATAGCATCAGAAAGTTCTCGTCCAACAGGAATAATTCGCTCTTTACTGCGCTTTCCGAGGACCCGGATCTGCCCGCTGGCCATATCAACAGCATCCAGCGTGAGTCCGGTCAATTCACTTCTGCGAATTCCCGTCTGGTACAACATGTTGATAACAAGCTTGTCCCGCTCCCCTGCGAAATCATCTCCAAAAATATATGCGTCCAGGAAAAGATTGATACTTTTTTCTTCTACAAACCGGGGGATCCGCTTGTTGACCTTCGGTTTAAGGACCTTCTCAACCGGATCCGTATCCAACGCACCACGACGGATCAGGTATTTGCAATACGACCTGAGGGAGGATAGTTTTCTGTGGATCGACCTGGGCGTATACTCCTGTTCCATGAGATGAACTACCCAGGCGCGTACCGTCTTAAAAAACAAATCCATGCCTTCTTTGCCATTTTCCTGGCAGAAAGCATGGTATTGTTCTAAATCGTTTTTATAAGAGATCAGCGTATGTGCTGCATAACGCTTTTCGTTCTGCAGGTACGCCAGGAATTCATTCACTTTATCCATAGGCAGTTACATCCAAACCTGCCTAAATCCAGTGCAACTATTCTTCTTCCCTTTGCAGCTTCTGAACGTAGATCGCTTTCAGTTTCTGCTGCCTCTTCTGTACCGAAGGTTTTGTAAAAGCCTGCCTGTTACGCAGTTCCTTTACTACACCAGTCTTCTCAAATTTCCTTTTGAACTTCTTGAGCGACCTTTCGATGTTCTCTCCTTCTTTCACAGGAATAACTATCATAGAATTCTCCTTTTTTTAATGAGCCGCAAATGTAGAAATTCAATTTCTATTAATCAATATTTTTTGGAAATTTTTAGGAAAAAGTTTCAATCGGGTGTTTTTTAGTTGCTTAATGAATTTAGACTGCTTTCATAAATTCAACTTTAAAAATATGAAAATTATAGGTGGAAATCAATAGAAAGACCAACTAATCCATCCTGACTTTTACTGTCAGATAAGGAACAATACGCATAAACCTTTCACGATCAATAATTTGATCCCTGAGAATGTTTCCCGGATCACGGATAGAATCTACAAAATCGCGGTACCTGAAGATCGCATATGTTTCTTCCCTGTTAATATAAGGATGGGAGATCACCTCCTGGAATGTGCTGTTGTTCAGATCGATACGCTGAATATTTGTTGAGTCAGCAGTCACAGAGGAAATGATCCCATTATAGCGTGCGGTATCCATTCCGTATACCTCCAGCAGTTGCACAGGGTTCACGAACCCTCCCAGGAGTTCCCTGTACCGGATGATCCTGCCAGCGAACCAGGGGCCAATGCCCGGTAAGGCGATCAGATCTGCTGAATCGGCACTGTTGAGCTCCAGTGGAAACATGGGTTCGCTCCATATGCCGGATTCTTCCGGAAGGGCTGCGGTCCTGGCCCGGCGGGTCCCGGTGTTTTCCTGCCAGTTCCCGGTGTTTTCCTGCCAGTTTGCTGTACGCAATGAAGTATCCTGCAGGTCGGGGGCTCCTGATTCAGCAGCATCATCGCGTGCTATAACGATGTAGGGAAGCAGCGCATCATAAACCTCTTTTTCAAGACCATAGATCTTTTCCAGGTCGGAAGGCTTGCGGAAAACTCCGCCTGCTTCCCGGTAGCTGACGATATTGCGGCTTACATAGGAAGAAAGGTTCATGGCCAGCAGTGTATCGTACCCCACTGTATTGGGATCGAATGTTGCTGGTTTCAACGTTCCTGCTTCAGCCTCCTTTATTCCTTGCTGTCCCTTCCCCCATTTCCCCGTTCTGCGTTGCTCCGCTGCATATTGTTCCCGTGCCTGTTCCTGTTTCAACACCGAATCGATTTGCTCCTGTATCTCCTCCATATGCCGTGTGAATACCTCATCCGGTTGAAACTCCGGCATCGGCTGTGTGGAGATAAAGATCCTGAACAGGGCAGAAAAAAACAACAGGAGCATCACAACATACAATGCCCGCCGCTCCCCTTTCCGCAGGAATAACAATTCCCGGATCAGCTTTCTCATGACACACCTTTTTAACTGTTTATGTGTCGGAGCAGCTAAAAATCTGTGTGCAGATTAACCAATACCCGGGAAGACAGTGATCACCTTGTTGTAGACACCGATGGCGAAAAGGAATACAATCGCCAGCGGGGCCACGAACCGCACCAGGAATAAGAAAAATGGGTAATAGCCTGTCTTTACGGTACCATCACTTGAGAGTTCCTTTTTCAGGGCATCTTTGGAAAAGAACCAACCGATAAACACCACGATAAAGAATCCTCCGAAAGGCAGTAATATGTCCGGAGAAGCATTGAATACTGCGAAAACATCACTGGAGACCGTGCAGATCAATCCAAGGATGGCGACGGCTGTGGTTGCAAGGATCACCGCGCGCCGACGGCTCATTTTAAGCTGTTCCGAAAGATACGCTACAATCACTTCGAGCACGGATATCGTGGAGGTTATCGCAGCAAAACAGAGGAGCAGGAAGAACATCAGTGCCCAGATCAATCCTCCCGGCATATTCTGGAAGATCACGGGAAGGGTGATGTATACCAGTTCCGGTCCTTCGCCCGGATTGATGCCAAAGGCAAACACCGCCGGAAAAATGGCCAGTCCGGCAATCACGGCGATGAATGTATCTGCTGCTGCAACACTCACTGCTGTACTTGCCAGGTTTTCCTTTTTCCGGATATACGATCCGTAGGTGATCAGGGTACCCATACCGATCGAAAGTGAAAAGAACGCCTGTCCGAGCGCTTCGAGGATCACCTGCACAGGCGCGTCCTTTATCTGCGAGAAGTCAGGTCTGAACAGGAATACCAGTCCCTCTTTTGCCCCTTCCAGTGATACGGAGCGAAACACCAGGATGACCAGGAGCAAGAGCAATATGGGCATCAGGATCTTTGCATATTTCTCAATCCCTTTTTTCACGCCCGATGCCACAATGTATCCCGTAAAGAAAAGCATGATCAAAAACCAGATAACAGGACGCCAGATGCCCCCTGTAAAATCAGCATAATGTTGCTGGAAAAAAATTCTTGAGGCCTCCCCTTCCAATCCTGCCACCCCTGATCTTTCTGGTAAAATGAGCCATTTAACTGACTGCACAAGGTATTCAAGGGTCCAGCCGGCGACCACTGTATAAAAAGCCAGGATAATGAAGGCTGTGACAACACCAAGTGATCCGATCAGGTGCCATTTTTTTCCGGGAGCGATCTTCTTAAAAGCACCTACAGGGTTCAGCTGGGCTGCCCGGCCAATGGTAAATTCAGACATCATAACCGGGATGCCGATTGCGACGATGAATGCAAGGTAGATCAACAGGAAAGCACCGCCCCCGTTTTCACCCAGCACATAAGGAAACCTCCAGATGTTTCCCAATCCTATCGCTGATCCGGCTGCTGCAGCAATCACACCGAATTTGCTGGAAAAACTGTCCCTGGGCGTATTATTCCCCTGTATCATATGTCTGTTTTGTTATCTGTGATTGAAACGATTGGCAATTATAATGAAAAATCGCAGGAATCAGCGTGCCGACCGAACGAAAATTGAGAGGAATACGCAAGAAGTGTGCATATTCGAAGCACAAAAAAAAGCCATGTGGTTCGGAACGGGTCCGGACCAGCATGGCTTTTAATGTATATAAATCATTGAAAGATATAGCTGTTACAACCTGTCGACACAATTCAGATCCTCGAAGGCCACTTTCAGTCTTTCGATCACTGACTTCTCGCCTTCGCGCAGCCAGACGCGTGGATCGTATTTTTTCTTGTTGGGCTTGTCCTCCCCTTCAGGATTACCGATCTGCGATTGCAGGTAATCGTGGTTGGCAGCCTCGTATGCACGGATGCCATCCCAGAATGCCCATTGTGTATCGGTATCGATATTCATTTTGATCACACCGTAGCTAATCGCTTCGCGGATTTCAGCATTGGAGGATCCTGAACCACCGTGGAATACAAAATCCACCGGTTTTTCACCAGTACCCAGCTTTTCCTGTATATATTTCTGTGAATTATCGAGGATCTTCGGTGTCAGTTTCACATTTCCGGGCTTGTATACACCGTGCACATTGCCGAACGAGGCAGCAACGGTGAACCTGTCACTCACTTTACTCAGTTCCTCGTATGCATAGGCAACTTCTTCAGGCTGCGTATACAGCAGCGAGGTATCGAGTCCTGTATTATCCACACCATCTTCTTCACCTCCGGTCACTCCCAATTCAATCTCGAGGGTCATGCCCAGCTTGTCCATTCTTTCCAGGTATTTCTTGCAGATCTCAATGTTTTCTTCCAGTGGTTCCTCCGACAGGTCGAGCATATGAGAACTGAACAATGGTTTTCCAGAACGTTCGAAATGCTTCTCGCCATGCTCCAGCAGACCATCGATCCATGGCAGCAGTTTTTTTGCTGCATGGTCGGTATGAAGGATCACCGGCACGCCATACAAATCAGCCATTGCATGAACATGTTTTGCTCCGGATACTGCACCGGCGATTGCAGCCTTCTGGTGCTCATTCGATGCTCCTTTTCCGGCATAGAAGACGCCACCTCCATTTGAGAACTGGATCATTACAGGTGCATTCACCACCTTTGCAGCTTCAATCACTGCATTGACTGTATTGGTTCCGACAACATTCACTGCCGGTAAAGCATATTGATTCTTCTTTGCGATCGCCAGCAACTTCTGGTAATCGTCACCCGTGACCACGCCGGGCTTGATAACATCTAAAATTCTTTCTGCCATGATAGATTATTATAATGAGGTTTGTAATTCTGCGCCACAAAAGTAGACAAAAAATCGGTACTATGGAAAAGGAAAACAGAGTTTAATTATCAGGACCGCAAGGTTTCCTATGCGTAAACAGGTCCGCAGCAGATGTGTTCCTGATGCAACCAATTACAACTGCGTTTTATGATGTGACTAGAAAGGATACCCAATGGCGAAATTGTACCCCAGGTCGTTCCATTGCAGATTCGTATGGGCAGGCACCCACCGCTCTCCTTCGGGATAGGACGGATCAACCATCGGGATTCCCAGGTCGGCCCTGAAAATGAAGAAATTAAAATCGAACCGGATCCCGAACCCGGTACCGACAGCGAATTCTTTGTAAAACCGCCTGAAGTCAAACAGCGCCCCTTCCCTGTCGTCCTCCCCTGAAAGAGACCAAATATTACCTACATCAACGAATAATGCGCCTTCAAGTTTCCAGAACAGGTTGAACCTGTATTCGATGTTGGCTTCAATCTTGAGATCGGCGGTCTGATTGGGATACCTGGAGATCGTATCACCTTCGAAAGAACCTGGTCCAAGGTTTTTTACACGCCAGGCCCGGATGCTGTTGGCTCCACCCCCGAAAAATTGTTTTTCAAACGGAATAGCAGTGGAATTCAGGTAAGGAACTGCTGCCCCCAAAAAGGCCCGGTAGACCAGGCTCTGTTCTTCAACCCGGTAATCGTAATGCCGAATATCGATATCTGTTCTGACATACTGGGCGTAATCCACGCCAAACAATTGAAGCACCGCATCATTGGCCTGATAACCGAACAGCCGGTAAAGTCCGTACATGATATTTCCCGCAGTTTCAAAACCAAACCGCACATATTGAAAATCACTGGTTTTATTCAGCTTCTGGTTGGTATATACCATCCTGTATCTCTGATCTGTAATAAAATGAGGCAGGTAGCTGTAATAGAGATAGGTTCCTTCCAACCAGTTGCGGAAATCATCGGCCAGCACCGGCGTATTGATCAGGCTGATATCGATAGGATACACAGAATGAGTTACATACCTGTTACCGCGCCACTGATATCCGAAGCTCCCCCTGAATGTAGACCGGGTATAATCCGGCCTTTTCTGGTAGTTATAGGCCAGGTTGATATTGGTTTCCGGGTTAAACTGCCTGATGAACTGATCCGTCTTGAAAGGCAGTAAGAACTGGGGCAGACGAAGGCGCGCCTCCACCCCCAATTCCTGCATCGTACCGATTTCTTCCCTGGGTGTCGCCGGATTGTCAGGCAATGTCTCGATCGCACCCATGAATGTAAGGTCAAATTTTTCTGAACCGCCAAACAGGTTCCGGTGCTGGTAGTTCAGGTTACCGGCTGCTCCAATATTCCCACCTGAAGTAGTACCTTCAATACCCCCGGTAAAAGCCTGCCGGGTAGCAGAGATCATCCTGATCTCACAATCCAGCAGGCTGGTGTCCGTGCCTGTTTCAGTGAAATTTATATCCACAAGTCTGAACGCACTCAGCGAGGTGAGGTTCCTGTAAGTTTGCTGGACCCGCCGGGCATTGTAGAGCTCACCTGGAATAATGTAGTTCTTCTGGGTGATCAATTCATGTTTTACCCTGGTATCGGGCTGACCGATCACCAACACGGCTCCGTACCTTGATGTGTCCCGGGATGGAGTCATTCCTGGTTCTTCCAAATCAGTAACATCGTCATCGGTTCTCATCACCACTTTGCTGATCCTGTAGGTGGGATGAACGGTCCTGACCATCGTCCCTGCACTGTCCCTTACCGGAAAATTGCTGATGCTGAGGGTGACATCTACCTGGTGGTCTCCGATGGTACTATCCACTTCATAATAGATAAAATCCCTGTTGAAATTAAAATACCCCTTGTTCCTCAGTATTTCTTCGATCCTGACGCGCTCACCCTGCAACTTCTCGGTATCATATTGTTCCCCTTCATCAAGCAGGTGGGGTACAGAGTCGCTCATGACATATTTCGATAGCGCGGCATCCTGGAAAAAATAGTTCACGCTATTGATGTAATAGGGTTCTCCCGGCTGCACATCGTATATGACCTTTGCCTTCTGCTTTTTAAACAGGGTAGTATCGGATACAGTAGCATTGAAATATCCTTTGTTGAAGAGGAACATTTCGAGTTGCTGGGAAGTGTTTGCTTTCAGGTCCCTGTTATATACCACTGGCGGTTCGCCAATTTGCCGCAGCCAACGGTTGAATCCATTGTCCTTCTCCTTGCCTGCAAGATTATACAGACCAAGCCAGAACTTCCACCCAAAAACCTCCTTGTTCGGCTTTTGTTTAACATAATTCCTGTACTCTTCCCTGGGGATCTCGCTGCTGTTGTCATCTATCTTGTAACTGTTCAGCAGGTACTCATCTTCCTGAAGGTGCCGGGCAGGATTACATGACTGGGTGATCATCACCGCAAGCATCAACAACAATGGCAATATGGGAAAGCGGTACCGGTTCAATGAAATTAAAATTGTATCTATTGTGTTCGCGTTCAGTTACTGCAACCAGTGCAAAAGTAGTAATTAAAAATTTAGGATTGAGTGAGAAAACAGAATGTAGTCAACAGTATCCCAACCCTGTCTTTTCGAAGAGTTAGGTCGAATTATGTTATCTTTGACATATGCTTTCCAGGAACCAGCAAAAACTGATCAGGTCACTGCACCAAAAAAAACAACGGGAGAAACATGGGCTTTTTCTCATCGAAGGGAACACCATTATTACCGACCTCGTGCAATCCGGAAAGATACATCCCGGGAACCTGGAAATCCTCGCCGCCACTCCCGAATGGCTGGACCGTGGCGTATTGAAAGACCCCGGTCTCTTAAGACAGGCTGTATCCACAGATCCTGCTGATCTGAAAAAACTCTCCGGGCTGGTATCGCCGCCGGAAGTAATAGCTGTACTCAGAATGCCTACGGTAGCGAACTCAGCGTCCTCTCAGGGTCCCGCACCGGTGCCATCGCCAACCAACTCCCAGGTGAATCCGCCGGAGACTGCGCCCCCCCCGGAGCCAATGTCAGAGCCCTCGAAACCTTTGTCGAAGTATCCTCCGGAACTGTTCCGGCCGGAACAGCTGCGCGAGGGTGTTACACTGGTTTTTGAATCCATCAGGGATCCGGGGAACCTGGGCACGATCATCAGGACGGCAGACTGGTTCGGGATCAGGAACATCATCTGCAGTCAGGACAGTGTAGATACCTATAATAACAAGGTAGTCCAGGCATCCATGGGGGCTGTCCTCAGCACCCGGCCAATATACATGAACCTTACAGAACTGTTTGAAGTGGCCGGCAGGTTCAAAATACCTGTGTACGGCACCACCATGGATGGTGCGGACTTTTACGAGACACCGGTCAGGGTACCCGGACTTATCGTTTTTGGAAATGAATCGCGAGGTATCAGCAGATCCCTGGACTCGTATTTCAGAAATAAGCTACGGATACCGGATTTCCCCGCAGGCGTCTCAGGGACAGAATCACTGAATGTTGCAACATCGGTGGCAGTGGTATGTGCAGAGATCAGGAGGAGGCAACGCCAATAGCAGGTCAATATCTGTGTTCGATGAATGCTATGTTCGGTGGGTACTTCGTTGGGGACTTTGTTGAGAGGGGGGGTGAACGATGAAGTTGAGGGGGGGTGAACGTATGCGTCTGCCTTATTCAAAATGGAAATTCAACATGACAATGAAGCTGCGGATTCCGTCGATCGAGTTGACATATTCGAAAGCATTGTCCCTGTATCTGCCCGGAACCATTATATTTCGTAAGCCCATGGCAAGCTTGATCTCAGTGGAATACTTGAAGTACTGCAGGTACTGGTCGATCCCGAATCCCACTTCCAGGTAAAAATCACTGTTTTTGACAAGGATCATATCGTCTCCTTCCGGATCGAACGATGATTTGGCCGACATGTCGAGCCTGTAGCTGATCCCGCCGATCACATAGGGCCGGTAATTGTTTACCCGTTCCGACCTGTACTTCAGCAGCAAAGGGAAATCCAGGTAGCTGGACCCTATGGTCATTTTGTTGTAGTCGGTTCCCGAGATGTTGTAGGGAGCCACCTCCCAGGTATCAGGAGCAAAATAGATCACATCCCTGGATCCCAAATTAATTCCCGGCAGGAAACGCAGGTTCCAGTAATCTGAAAGCCGCAGGTCCGATACAATATTCACCTGGAAACCTGCAGGCTGAAAGCCGATCACATCTGCATGCAGGTAACCGGTTGCATCTGTATTTCGTTTGATGGCATAATCCATGGAATTCAGTCCCACGGTAAATCCCCAGTGCAGTCTTTTATAGTCGAAACCTGGCAGGTTCCGGGGGCGTTTCTCCTGTGCAGACAATGCAGAAGCTGAGACCAGCAGGATGAGTATGAATGTTATTCTTCGCATAGTGTGTAAACGGAGCAAAGATAGAAAATAGTATGATACATTCTGACTTGCTAGCGTCTTTCAATAGCGTCGGAGTGCCTGGATCATAAAGTTCGAGAACAAGGCCTCGCCTGCCATAGTACCTATGTACGGCGGGCAAGGC
>CAZPTO010000086.1:0-10312 GCA_964589155.1 uncultured Bacteroidaceae bacterium
GATTTTTACTTCTGTCTCGGGCTGGATCTTTCCATTGGCTGTGATGATCTCGGTGATGTCACGCTGCGCTCCTTCTTCAACAGCAACTTTGATATAGGCCTCTTCGCCGATCCACCCCATTTTTTTGCCGATTCCAAGGAAGATGAGCAGCACAACGACGACAACCGAAAGTATGATAAGAATCTTTTTTGATTTCATGACTGGTATAATGATGTTGGGTGATTACAAAGTTATAGGTTCTCCTTTATAGAAATTGAGTATTTTGGTTTTAAATATAAAGTCATATTTTGCCTGTAGCAGGTCAGACTGGGTCATGGTGAGTTGATTTTTGGAAGTATTGTAGTCAACGGTATTGACCAGCCCCACCTCAAATTTCTTTTCTGTGTAAGTAAAAGATTCCTCCATTGAGGTAAGCGCTTTTTCAGTGGATTCATATTTCTTCAGCGCTGCCAGGGCATCGGCATATGCCTGCTGGATATCCCGGTAAAGGTTGTTTTTCGTGTTTTGTGCTTCCAGCCTTGCATTCTCAATACCGATCCTTGCATTTGCAACGGCAGTATTGACCTGCCCGCCATTGAAAATCGGGATGTTGAGTCCAAGACTGATCCCCACACTCAGGTTGTCATTGATCTGTTCGAAGAATGGGTATTTGCCGTAGATAGGCAAATTTGTGACAGGATCGGTATCGATGACCTTTTCCCTGATGTCAGAAAATCCTGTACTGTAATTTCCAGAAAGGTTCAGGCTGGGATAGCGCATCCCCTTCGCTAGATCCAGGTCCAGCTTTGAAGATTCAAGATTGAATTCTGTGGCTTTGATCTGCGGCATGATCTCCTGTGCGGTTCCGTAAACATCCATCACATCCAGGAGGAGCATGCTGTCGCCGGGGACTGGTAGATCAGGACTGGTGATTTGGAAATCAGGATCATATTGGAGATCGAGCATTTGTTGCAGGTTGAGGAAGGCCAGTTGCAGCTGGTTTTCAGCATTTACCACGTTCAGCTCTTCTGCTGCATATTGCGCCTGGATCTCCAGGGCGCTTCCCCTGGCCAGCTTCCCGGCATCGACCATTTTCTGGGTCCGGTCGACCTGCTGACTGGTAATCTCAAGCTGATTCCGGCCCACCAGCAGCAGTTCCTGGCTGAAGAGAATCTGCAGGTATGCAGCAGCAATGTTCAGGGAAATGTCATTTTTGATTTTTTGAACATCTTCGTAGCTGGCCATCAGGTTGATCCTGTTCTGTTCAATGCTGTTCTTTTTCTGGAACCCGTTGAACAGGGTAACGCCTGAACTGACATTTGCACTGATGGAGTTGATCTCCTGGTCAGTGAATTCATAGGTCGTCTGGTCAAGTGCCCTTCCGAAAGAATAACTGTAATTGGAGCTGGCATTCAGGCTGGGGTACCTGGATATTTTTGATTGATCCAGGACATTCTGATTGTATTGCGTGTTGAGTTCCGTTTGTTTGATCGCAATATTATTCTCCATTGCATAGTTAATACAATCCACCAGGCTCCAGGGATTTTCCTGTGCTGGTATTGTTACATAAGAAGTCAGAAGGAAAATGAGGACGGCAACTTTATTTTTATGCATGATGTATTACTTTTGGAGATGCAATTTCAAAGATAATGATATAGGGGGGATTATTGTGAAATGAAAAACGAAAAAACAATCATTTATAATGAAATAGGAGAAATTCTGTATCGGAGGAACAGCCGGGCAAAGAATATCTCCATCAGGATCAATGCTGAAGGAACGGTGCGGGTGACCGTGCCTGGTCGTTGCAGTTTTCATCGTGCGGAACGTTTTGTAATGGAAAAGCGTAACTGGATCCGTCAAAAGACCCTGAAGATCAAACGGCAGAAAGAGGAAAATCTTGTATGGAAGGCTGGAGATGTGATCGGGATGCGTGAGAGAGGTATTTCGGTTTTACAGGGTAAGCAGAATGAGTTTGTTGTAAATGCGTCTTTACTGGGTCATGATCTCCTGCTGCCTGCATGCTATGATACACGGAGTGCAGACCATCAAACGGCATTAAGGGAACAGGTGGCCCGACTGGGATTACTGGAGGCGAAGTTGCAATTGCCGGGAATTCTCGCAGCACTGTCGACGGAACATTCCCTTCGATATGCTCGTCTTACGGTTCGAAGAATGCGCACCCGTTGGGGGAGTTGTTCCGCAAAGAACAATATCAGTCTGAACAGTGGGTTGATCTTTTTGCCGGATCCGTTGATCGAATATGTTTGTCTGCATGAATTGATGCATACCGTTCATAAAAATCACAGCAGACACTTCTGGGCAGCGCTGGAATCAGTATTGCCCGGCGCAATGGAGCGTAGGAAAGAATTAAGGGCAGCTACGATCATTGCGTAAAGCTGACCGGCCCGGAGTCAATTAAACAGGGGCGGTTTTCCGGGTTTTGTCTTTTTCAAAATCCAGTGCCTTTTCCTCCACGATTAACTGTACGTGGAAATCATAATCGGAAATGATCTCATTTGAATTCACAAGTTCCGATGCTTTTTTCACAGATTCTGAAGTCTTTTCTCTGGGATGTTTCATTTTTCAGGGTATTGCTGCGATTGAAAAGTATCGTAACAACAATAACCATACCTTAAAACAATATTAAGAAATCATGAAATAGGATATAGGTTAGGGTCATAAAGAAAAAAATATTGGAAATCTGCATTGAATGTATTCAGGAAAAAGAAAAAGTTTTAACTTTGCATCCCGATTCGCCTCCAACACTGCAGGAGCAACTGCAGATCAGGCAGATCGGAAAAGGGTACTGACCCGTGGTGTAATTGGCAACACGTCTGATTTTGGTTCAGAAGAGTCCAGGTTCGAGCCCTGGCGGGTCAACAAATCGGCCTTTCCTGTGATTACGGGGGAGGCTTTTTTTATGCCCGGTGGGGAGCAAGACTATTTTATTCGTTGTGGTTGACCGTTCTCATCAACGCATGCAAAGGAAAACCATGACTCCGCTGTGAGCGTTTTAAGTATTTCTCCCGGTAATTCCGCGGTCACTTCTGTATACACAGAGAGCCTGATTCCATTGTTGTTTTTAACGCGGGTATTGATTTCCACAATTGAGCCTTCCGGAACAGGTTTCTTGAAAGATATTTTATCGACTGAAATGGTGACCATCTTCTTATGCGTATGCCTTGTAGCTGCAATAAAGGAGGCTTCATCGATCCATTTCATTAACTGTCCCCCAAATAAGTTTCCATTACTATTCAGGTGCCCGGGTCTGATCAACCGGGTCATGCAGACTTGTTTCGATATCATAGTGATATTTTTTTCACAAAGGTAGTATAAACATTTTTATATGAACAATAGTTCATTATATTTGTACCGCACAATAGATTAGTAAAGCATGACACCAAGGTCCAGAACACCCAGGAAAATTGCAGGGCAGCCCAAAATTAAAGGATTAAAGCCTTTCGGAGGCGAAGCAGGGCAGAAGCATATGCCTGTTGTTAACTTGTTGATGGAGGAATATGAGGCTTTGCGTCTGTGTGATTATGATCAATTTAATCATGAGGAGGCTGCTGCGTTGATGGGAGTCTCCAGGCCTACCTTTACGCGGATTTATGCAGATGCCTTAAAGAAGATTGCTCAGTCTTTCGTACAGGGCCGCAAGATCATCATTGAAGGCGGTCATGTGTATTTTGACAGCGAATGGTATTACTGCAGTTCTTGTGAATGCAGGTTCAATCACCAGGGAACGCATGAGCAACCTGCAGAATGCCCGTTATGTGGTGCAGGTGAAATAAAGCCTTTTAAACAGGAGCCTCCGGGTAAGGTTGGATTGCCCTCTTCGAAGAAAATTGTATTCAGGTGTGAGCATTGTGGTATTGAAGAGCAGGTGCCGGCTTCAGAATCACAGGCTGTACAGAAATGTCATGTTTGTCATGATGCGATGATACTGAAAACGGAACCGGATTGTGGATTGAATGAATGTTTATGAAGTATGCAGTGACCTCCATCGGAAAATCATTTGAGTCAGCGATTGACAGGCGTTTTGGCAGGTGCGCATATATAGTAACCTTTGAAACGGAGACGAAAACGATTGTGTCTTTTCCGAATCCTTATAAAGATAAAGATGAAGATGTTGGACCGGCATTAGTAGGATTGCTACATGAAAAAGGTGTTCAAAAGGTTATTTCAGGTTCATTTGGAATCAGGATCAAGGATCTGATGGATAGCAAGCATATTCAGATGATCATACCCAAAGACGGTAATCTCACAGTCGCCTCGGTAATTGACCTGATCGAAAGGAGATCAAGGTTGAGATCCTGAAGTGTTCAGCTGCAACAGGATATATATTACTATTCCTGGATTATCTAAACTGTTTTATATCTTTTTCTGCGGGCAAATGCTCTGCAAGTGAAGGTGATTTTTTTAATAGATGCAATGGCATCTCAACATTATAAAGTTATAAGTTATGAAAAATACAGATGTTTTAATTATTGGCGGTAGTGCTGCCGGTATGGTTACTGCAGTAACCGGGAAAGCACATCATCCTGACAAGGAATTTATACTTGTGAAGAAGCAGAAGGATGTGATGGTTCCATGCGGTATCCCTTATATTTTCGGGACACTTGAATCAAGTGAAAACAACTTGATGCCGGTGGATGCCATGATGGAAAAAAACGGGATTACTTCGCTGGTTGATGAAGCCACAGAGATTCTGCATAAGGAAAAAAAGGTGGTCTTTGCAAGCGGCGAGGAGATCAGTTATGACAAACTGGTGATTGCGACAGGCTCTACCCCGGTTGCTCCAAATTGGCTGGAAGGCAGGGGCCTTGAAAATGTTTTTGTAATTCCCAAGGACAGGAATTACCTGGACGAAATGAACGCAAAGCTCAGCAGCATGAAAAAGGTTGCAGTTGTCGGGGCTGGATTTATTGGTGTAGAACTCTCAGATGAATTGAATAAGCAGGGGTTTGAGGTCACGCTGATAGAGAAACTTCCTCATATACTGAACCTTGCATTTGACAAGGAGCTGTCAGAAAAGATACAGGAAATGATCGTTGATCGGGGTGTCAATGTAATTACCGGAAAAGGCATTAAATCCGTCAACGGAAACAGCAAAGTTGAATCTGTAACGCTTGAAGATGGCACACAACTAAAGATGGACGCTGTAATCCTCTCCATGGGATATCAACCCAACAGTGAATTGGCTTCGGAATCGGGGATTTACGTTGATGAAAGCAACTTTGTAGCAGTTGATGAGTATATGAGGACGCATGAAAAAGATGTATTTGCCGTGGGTGATTGTGCCCAGAAGCGCGATTTTGTGACCAGGAAAAGGGTTCCTACCATGCTGGCTTCAACAGCATGTGCCGAAGCCCGCATTGCCGGAATGAATCTCTACAACCTGCATGTTGTAAAAACTTTCAGTGGAACGATCGCCATTTATTCTACTGCCATTGGAGATGTTGGCTTTGGTACAGCCGGTGTAACTGAATTAAGCGCAAAAGAAGAAGGGATTGATACAAAAACAGGATTGTTTGAGGGTGTGGATCGCCATCCGGGGAAATTGCCTGGAGCCCATAAACAAATTGTTAAGCTGATCAGTGCACGTCATTCAGGAGTGATCATTGGCGGGGAAGTCATTGGAGGAGTGGAAGCCGGTGAACTTACCAATGTGATCGGCCTGGCCATACAGAACAGGATGACTGTAAATTCATTGCTTACCGCGCAAATTGGCACCCATCCCTGTCTGACCGCATCACCAGCTGCTTATCCGCTTATTAAGGCAGCTGAAAGTATTGCTATTTCTATGGTAAGAAATGGTTGCTGATGCTGCTGGATGTATATAAAAACAGCCCGGAAAGAACATCATATCTTTCCGGGTCTGAATTATTTGTACGTAATTCTTCCGGGGGATCAGTCTTCAGCCACCAGTTTTAGTCCATCGTCGGTCATCAGCCAGAGTTTTCCACCCATCCGCCAGTCGGATATGTGATCTACATTGTAAATATCATCCAGGATTTCGCGGGTTTCGGTATCGATGTACACATATTGACCTTCCGGGATTTCGAGGGTGATCTCCACACGTGGGAACCTCCATTTGATACCTCCTTCGATAAAGAAATATGGATTCAGCACAAGGTTGTTTCCGCGAAGCCGGTAATTATAGGTAATCTCGGCAGCATTGCGTTCAGCATCCTCCCTGTTTTTTCCCTTCGAACGTTTTTCAATTTCCACCCGGGACTCCCTGTTAAAGGATGTTTCAATATCCAGTTCCACCATACCGTAGATCCGGTCCAGGTTCTCGGTGAGGTACCACTGGTTATCCATATCGAAATCGAATGCAAGGTCATCTTCGAATTCCCGTTTCTGCAGTTCGTTGAGTGACACATATAATGTATCGGAAGCGACTGGCAGCTGACTTGTGGTTCTGCTGATCCCATTGTCGGAATAGTTCCCGGTTTCGATGGCCAGTATGCCGACGGTCATAATCAGTGCTACGAACCAGAGCAATGTAGACCCGATTGCGAGTCCGCGATTCCTCGATTTGATTCCGAAAATCAGTTTCACCAGGCCATAGATCATGGCAATGACCGGAATGAGGAATAAAAGTGTGAGTGCAATCATCAGCAAGGTGATACTAATGGGGTCGGAAAATGGGGTCAGGAGGTCGCCGAGCGAGAAGTTGAAATCTGAGAATGGGAAGACCTGGAGTCCGATAAAGGTGCCTGAGATCAGACCTACAATGATCCCGATACCCGAGATCACAAATGCAGTGCCGATCAGGATCAGGATGACTTTAACGAACAGGATCAGGATCTTCCCGAACTCCGAAAAAAAATTACCTGCTGCTTTTTTCGTCTTTTGTGCCGTTTCGGAATTTGCCGCCTTTTTTACATTTTCCTTTGTGGATTCATATTCTTCACGTACCTTTTTTTCGATGTTTGACACATTCACGGGTTCACCATGCATTTCCAGCTTTTGCGCTGCGGTTTCAGCTTTGGGCAAAACGATCCAGAGAATCAGGTAAACCAGCACAGAGGCACCCCCCACAAAGAAGAAGATCAGGAACAGGATCCTGAAGATGAGTGGATCAACACTGAAATATGCTCCCAGTCCACCGCAGACACCTCCGAAGACGGAGTTTTCAGGATCGCGATACAGCCTTCGAGAACGGCCGTTGAAAGAAGAACGCGCGCTCCCGGTACTTGTTGCTCCGTCATCTACAGGATCAACAATATCCTTGGGGTCTCCCATAATCTCTATGACCTCGTTCACCAGTGGAGTGGAGATTACCTCTTCTTCTCTCTTTTTCTTTTCCTGGAAGAGCTCTGCAATCCTGGCTTCGATATCACGCAGGATCTCCTCGCTCTCTTCTTTATTAGAAAAGTGACGGCTGATGGCGTAAAGATATTTCTTCAGCTTTTCATAGGCATCCTCATCAATGTGAAAGATGATGCCGCTGAGGTTGATTTTTATCGCTTTTTTCACAAGTATATGTTTTAGTTATAATATTAATTTACAATATGTTATAAAATCCGTTTTCTCTCAAGGTGCGTTATTCGTCCTCCTTCGTCGGCCTCATGAGCTCCACTTCGTTCCGGTTGTTGCCTCGCAGAATAATATTTATAATAAGATGCTCGGCGAACCTTCATCAATACTCCTTGCACTTCGTGCAATAATATATACATCTCCTTTTGTGCTTGCTTCCTCTGAAAATAAAATGCTCAATGATGAAGGTTTCATTTGTTGATTTTTATTTTTCAATAATCGAATTTACGGAATCTACCAGATCTTTCCAGGATTCCTGAAGCTCATTCAGGTATGCATGGCCTTTTTCTGTAAGTGCATAATATTTCCGCGGGGGACCCTGCCTGGATTCCTCCCAGCGGTAATTGAGCAAACCGGCATTTTTTTGCCTGGTCAGCAAAGGATATAGGGTTCCTTCCACCACGATGAGATTCTTCTCTTTCATGGTATTGATGATCTCGGATGCGTAACAGTCTTTCTTACTGACGGTCGCCAGTATGCAAAACTCCAACGTCCCCTTTCTCATCTGTGCTTTTGCATTTTCTATGTTCATCATCTCGATACTTTATGTACTTTCAATAACAGAATACATTATTATACATATAACACAACAATGCAAAGATATATAAATAATTTGGTACCATGCAAGACATAGTACTAAATTTTTTCGAATTTTCTGTCAGCTTTGCGTGTACACGTATCTTAAAATATTGATATTTAGGCAAAAAAGGTGTTTTTTTTGTGAAAATAAAATATTTGCCTTATGGGAGAGCCAACGATGGATTATATATTTTAGCCGGATTCGTTATCTTTAAAAATTCAATTGGGTGCTTAAAAATTTATCATAATAGTTACATCATTTCATGGAAAAATCCGGGAACATACGCAAAATGCGCACTGAGCTGGCTGATCCGGTGCAATATTTTTTACCGATAGGTGTGGAAGAGGTTTTCATGAATGATCTGATCGGTTCAGAGATAAGGATGGAATTTCTGGGGGAGATTAATTGCATTCGTTGTGGCAGAAAAACGAGCAAATCCTTTGCACAAGGATATTGTTTCCCGTGTTTTCGAAGTGCCCCGGAAACAGAAGAGTGTGTGCTGCATCCCGAAATGTGCCGGGCACATGAAGGTGTTGCCAGGGATATGGAGTATGCGGCAACCCATTGCCTGTCCGACCAGGTGGTATACCTCAGTCTGACAAGTGGTTTAAAAGTAGGAGTTACCCGCAGCTCACAAGTACCGTTCCGCTGGATTGACCAGGGAGCTGTGCATGCCATTGAGATTGCCAGGACACCCAACAGGTATACTGCAGGTTTGATCGAAGTATTTCTGAAGGATCATTTAAACGATAAGACCAACTGGAGGAGTATGCTGAAAAATGAATTCTTGTTTCATGGTGATCTTGCCTCCACAAAGCAGCAGGTGCTCAGCCTGCTTCCTGCGGAATTTGCTGGTTTCCGTTCGCAAAATGATGTGATTACGGATATCTCTTACCCGGTTGAAGTATACCCTCAGAAAGTTGTGAGTCTGAACCTGGACAAAGATCCCGTGGTTCAGGGAGCGTTAACCGGAATCAAAGGACAATACCTGCTATTCAGCAACGGAAAAGTGATAAATATCCGGAAGTTCGGAGGATACAGTGTAAGATTGAGCTATTGAATTCAACTTGTAAAGGGTGATTATACCCTGCAAAGGGTAAGGGCTGCATTACTGATACACCGGGGCAGAATGACTTTGTGTCCGATGCTAATCTACTGGAATATAAGGCAACAGAAAATTGGACTGATGCTGAGGCCTGGACTATTCAATATTCTTCCGGATCGGGCTTAGTCAACATTGTCCATAATCGATTGAACCTGCCTGCGGATATTTTCCCAAGCCGATTCATCCAATTTAGCACCCAGGACCTCGATCACCCTTCCGGAAAGCACCGCACCAATATTCCCACAGGTTTCAAGTGGTTGTCCTTTGACCAGGCCGTAGAGAAATCCTGCTGCATACATGTCTCCCGCTCCCGTTGTATCAATTGGTTTGGAGGGCCGTATACCAATTTTATGCAATTCTCCACCTGTGTATATCAATGATCCCTCAGCACCCGTCTTCACGACAGCAATATCTGAATTCCTGCCCAGTATCTCAGCAGCTTGCTCCGGTTGTTCGCCCGTAAGAGATTCAGCTTCCTGGTTATTGGCAAATACAATATCCACATGGTTGCTGATCAATTCCATGAAAAAGGAACTGTGTTCCTCCACGATGTTATAACTAGCCAGGTCAATGCAGACTTTTAAACCGTTTTTTCTGGCCAGCCTGACAGCCTTTTCGATCAGATCGTGATCCTGTACAAGGTATCCCTCAAGATAGAGATAGTCATACCCGGTAAATAGATTTGAATCCAGGTCTTCAGCAGATAACTCCACTGCAGCACCAAGGTAGGTGGCAAAAGTACGTTCGGAGTCGGGACTGATCAAGGCAACGGCCCGGCCGGTTTCCCTGATGCTTTTAAATAGCATGGGCTTGATCTTTTTGCTCTTCATGTCCTTGAAAAAGAATTTTCCCAGGTCGTCGTCTCCAACCATTCCAATGAACCCGGTCCTGACTCCCATTCGGGCGAGGCCATGAATGGTATTTGCAGCAGAACCCCCGGAAGCTTTTTGCTTTTTCAGACCGGCGGTCTGGATATTTATAAAGTTTGAAGTTTCATGATCCACCAATGTCATGCTTCCCTTGGGTAAGCCAAAGGATTCCAACAATTTATCATCTTCAAGCGTGGTAATGATGTCGACCAGGGCATTGCCCATTCCCAG
>CAZPTO010000087.1:0-10239 GCA_964589155.1 uncultured Bacteroidaceae bacterium
AAGGGGACAGGCTCCGGTAAAACTGCAGGAATTTGCTGAGATCATTGTAAGACTTTCAACGCTGCTTCGGTATTCCCCGGAGATCAAAGAGATGGATATGAATCCGCTGATTGCAGGTGAACATGGCATTGTGACTGTAGATGCCCGGATCCGGCTTGAAAAAATGGTTCCATAACACATTTCAGTTATGTTAAACGACACCCCTTGATTGATGAGCTATTTATATTTTCACGGTGCAATTATTTCAGCATGAAAAATACACCTATTGATTCGGAAGTTGTAAGCAAAGTTATTGACGATTTCGGCATTCACCCGGTAGGAAGAGGAACCATCAGGGAGATTGTGAAAATTGTGAATGATATTCAGCAAATCACGGGACAGGAATTCATCCGGATGGAGATGGGCGTACCGGGATTGGAACCGTCTGAGGTAGGAGTGCGTGCAGAGATTGAAGCCCTCAAATCTGGCGTGGCTTCGAAATATCCCAACATTGAAGGTATTCCACCACTTAAGAAAGAGGTGGCCAGGTTTGTGAAATTGTTTATGGATGTCGATGTGCCATCCGATTGCTGTATCCCTACAGTGGGATCCATGATGGGAGGTATGGCCTCTTTTATGGTGGTCAACAGATCGGACCATTACCGCACCGGGACCCTTTTCCTGGACCCGGGATTCCCGGTACAGAAACAGCAATGCCTGGTACTGGGACATACATACGGTTCCTTCGACCTGTATGATTTTCGCGGAGATAAGCTCGAGGCCAAGCTGGAGGAGGAAATCAACCTGGGCAGGTATTCTTCTATTCTTTATTCAAATCCGAATAATCCGTCCTGGATCTGTCTTACAGAACAAGAACTGGAGATCATCGGAAAGATTTCCAGGAAATATGACGTCACAGTGATCGAGGACCTGGCCTATTTCGGAATGGATTTCAGGAAAGATATGTCACAACCCGGGAAACCTCCTTACCAGCCTACAGCGGCAAAATATACCGATAACTGGCTCCTGCTCATATCGAGTTCCAAGGCGTTCAGCTATGCGGGACAGCGCATTGGGATGATGGTGGTCGCACCAGCACTCTATGACCGGAAGTTTCCCGACCTGAAACGATATTACAGTTCTGATAAATTCAGCCATGCCATGATATACGGGGCATTGTATGCACTTTCAGCAGGCGCAGCACATACCCCGCAGTATGCCCTTGCAGCCATTTTAAAAGCAGTAAACGACGGCACATATGATTTTATCGAGGTTGTGCGGGAATATGGGGAAAAGGCGAAGATCATGAAGGAACTTTTTCTGAAATACGGGTTCAGAATCGTCTATGAAAAAGATATTGATGAACCGATTGCGGATGGTTTTTATTTTACCATTGCATACCCGGGTTTTGATGGAACGGAGCTCGTGGAGGAGCTGCTCTATTATGGTATCAGTGCCATCGCATTGAATATTACCGGCAGTGCTTACCCGGAAGGATTACGTGCATGTGTTTCACAGGTCAGAAGGGATCAGTTCGGTGACCTGGAAGAGCGGCTCCGTCGTTTTGCTGAAAACCATTCTGTTGTATAATGTATATTGCTTCTAAATAGATGCGATTTGGGATAAATCATTTTATACGGGGATAACTTTTTTTTAATATCGACAGGTTATACATACTTTTCCGGGGCCTTTTGGTCCTGGAAAAAATTCCCGGGTCTTCCGGGATCAGAATCCAGATGAGGCCTGGCATCTCATCAAGTCAAATTGAGAATAAGTAAATTAAAACCTGAATTATGGGAAAAATGAGAGGAGCCATCGTGGTAGACACTGAGCGGTGTAAAGGGTGTGAAGTATGCGTGGTAAATTGTCCGACAAATGTTATCGGCATGGCAGGAGAAGTAAATGGGAAAGGATATCACTATGCATATATGGCAGAACCGGAAGCATGCACAGGTTGTGCGAACTGTTCGATTGTCTGTCCGGATGGTGTAATTACAGTATACAGGGTAAAAACTGAAAAATAAGAGATACAGCTATGGGTGAACTTCGATTAATGAAAGGAAACGAGGCCGTTGCGGAGGCTGCGATCCGGGCCGGACTGGACGCTTATTTCGGCTATCCGATCACACCGCAGTCTGAGGTGCTTGAATACCTGACCCTCCAGAAGCCGGAGGAACGGACCGGCATGGTGGTCTTGCAGGCCGAAAGTGAGATTGCTGCGATCAATATGGTATATGGTGCTGCAGGGACCGGGAAAAAAGTCATGACTTCCTCCTCAAGTCCGGGCATTAGCCTGAAGATGGAAGGGATCAGCTATATCGCCGGCGCCGAATTGCCCTGCCTGATTCTCAACGTAGTACGTGGTGGTCCGGGGCTTGGTACCATCCAGCCTTCACAGGCAGATTACTTCCAGGCTACAAAGGGAGGTGGTCATGGCGATTACAGGCTGGTAGTACTTGCACCTTCATCGGTACAGGAGATGGCCGATTTTGTCGACAAAGGGATGGAGCTGGCGTTTAAATACAGGAACCCTGTGATGATCCTTTCTGATGGTTTGATTGGACAGATGATGGAAAAAGTGGAACTGCCCGAACAGAAGGAGCGGGTGACTGAATTTGATCCCAGCTGGACCATTACAGGAAAATCGTCCGATCGTGAGCGAAACATCATTACTTCACTCAACCTGGATCCTGATGAGCAATACCAGCATAATATGAAGCTGCAGGAGAAGTATAAAAATATGAAGCAGGATGTGATGTATGAAACATTCGACTGCGATGATGCAGAGTTTTTACTTGTGGCCTATGGCTCCAGTGCCCGGATCTGCCAGAAGGCAGTAGATGTTGCCCGCAGCCGTGGAAAAAAACTGGGCTTGTTGCGTCCGATTACCTTGTTTCCATTCCCAACGGAGGTCATTGCTAAATTGTCCCGACAGGTCAAAGGCATCTTGTCTGTTGAACTAAATGCCGGACAGATGGTAGAGGATGTCAGCCTGGCGGTCAACGGACGCATACCTGTATACCACTATGGCACACCAGGAGGGAAGATTTATTCCCCGGACGATGTATTAAAAGCAATTGATGAAAAACTAATGGGAGGATACTAATGGAAATCAAAGATATTATACAACCGGAAAACCTTGTTCACAAGCGCACGCCTTTGATGACAGACGCTACGCTGTCATACTGCCCGGGCTGTGGTCATGGAACTGTACACCATTTGATGATGGAGGTCGTTGAAGAGATGGAAATACAACAGGATACCATCGGGATTGCCCCTGTAGGATGTTCTGTACTGGCCTATGATTTCATGGATATTGACATGTCACAGGCGGCACACGGACGCGCCCCGGCAGTGGCTACCGGCATCAAGAGGCTGTGGCCGGAAAAGTACGTGTTCACCTACCAGGGTGACGGCGACCTGGCAGCCATTGGTACGGCAGAAACAATCCATGCTTGCAACAGGGGAGAAAACATCGTGATTATATTCATCAACAATGGCATATATGGCATGACCGGTGGTCAGATGGCACCTACTACACTGGAAGGGATGAAATCATCCACCACCCCCTATGGTCGCGATGCCAGGGCAATGGGGCATCCATTGAAGATCACCGAGCTGGTGGCACAACTCCCCGGAACAAGCTTTGTAACCAGGCAGGCAGTGCATAAGCCCGGGAATGCGAGAAAAACAAAAAAAGCCATCAGGAAAGCCTTCGAGGTACAACGCGATAAGAAAGGCCTGGCTTTCGTGGAGATCGTCTCCAACTGTAACTCAGGATGGAAAATGACCCCCAACGACTCCAATGTATGGATGGAAGACCATATGTTTCCTTTCTTTCCGCTGGGAGACATGAAGGTGGAAGGAAAGATCGTTAAGGACCTGATGAAGGAGCTGATGTAATTTGAACCTAAGACAAAATTTTCAATTATGACAGAAGAGATAATCATAGCCGGTTTTGGAGGACAGGGCGTACTGTCGATGGGCAAGATCCTTGCATATTCAGGTATTATGCAGGAACAGGAAGTTAGCTGGATGCCCTCATACGGACCAGAAATGCGCGGTGGGACTGCCAATGTGACCGTTATCCTCAGTGATGACCGGGTAAGTTCTCCGGTGTTGCATAGTTATGACACAGCCATTATCCTCAATCAGCAATCGCTTGATAAATTCGAAGAGACTGTCAAGCCGGGAGGGTTGCTGCTGTATGACCCCAACGGGATTACCAGGCATCCCAAACGTGAGGATATCCGCATTTTCAAGGTCGAAGCCGCTGCTGAGGCTGCTGCAATGAAGTCACCCAAAACCTTTAATATGATCGTCCTGGGGGCCTACCTGAAGGTCAACCCGATCGTGGAGCTGGAAAACGTGATCAAGGGTCTTGAAAAGTCCCTTCCTGAGCGACATCACCACATGATCCCTGCCAATGAAAAAGCCATTCACCGGGGTCTGGAGATTGTTACAGAGGCGAAGCTCCAGGCTTGATCCAGGTCAGCATTACTTTTCGTAAAAATGCATATCTTTTATGTAGGTGTAGGTTTTCGGGGGTAGAAAATAACGGATGTCCTTTCCTTCACTGATCGCTTTCCTGATAAAGCTCGATGAAATCTCCATCAAAGGAGCATCCACGAAGGTGATGTTTTTTTGCTCCCCGATATTTTCAATCTCTGCTCCGGGCCTCGGGTATACATACCGGTGGTATTGCTTTTCCAGGAGATCTGCATTTTTCCACCGGTGAAAGTTTTTTAATCCGTCTGCTCCCATGATCATTACAAATTCCCTGCCGGGTTGTTTTTCCGACAGATAGGTAAGGGTGTCGATCGTATACGATGGCTTGGGCATTCTGAATTCAATATCGGAGACATCGAACCGGTCGTCACCTTCAATAGCCAGGTGCGTCAGTTCCAGCCTGTGGTACTCAGGTAAAAGTGTTTTCTTCTTCTTCAGCGGATTTTGCGGACTCACCACGAACCAGAACGCTTGCAGGTCGGAGAATTCAATCATGTAATTGGCAATGGCCAGGTGACCGATATGCACTGGGTTGAATGAGCCGAAGAATAATCCGGTTTTGATCATGAGGTGAAGTTAAGAAAATCTTTAACGCGCTCTTCTGCCTCAGCCAATGTTGCTGCCAGGCTGTCGTTGACGATCACAAGATCGAATTGTTCTGCGTAGGTTATTTCTTGCGCTGCCTTGCTGAGACGTTTTTGCAATTGCGCTGCTGAGTCAGTTCCCCGGTTCCTTAACCGTTGCTCCATCACTTCGATGGAGGGTGGCCTGACAAAGATGGCAAGCGCATCATCCCCGAATTCTTTTTTCAGGTTCAAACCGCCCACCACGTCGATATCAAAGATTACATTTTTTCCTGCATTCCTGATACGTGCCACTTCTGACCGAAGGGTTCCATAGAACTGGTTGGTGTATACTTCCTCCCATTCGAGGAAAGCGCCTTCCCTTACTTTTTCCTGAAAATCTTCCGGGCCCATGAAATAATAATCCACACCATCCTTTTCATTGCTGCGTGGTTCCCTTGATGTTGCTGAAATGCTGAACTCAAGCCCCAGGCCGAGCGAAAGGAGATGGCGGACGATTGTGGTTTTGCCAGCACCTGAGGGAGCAGATAAGATAACCAGTTTTCCTTGCATGGCTGAGCGGTATATGGTTACAAAACGTTGAGGAGTTGCTCTTTGATCTTTTCCAGTTCATCCTTCATCTCCACCACGATCCGCTGTATCTCGCTGTGGTTGGCCTTGGACCCAAGGGTATTGATCTCACGTCCGATCTCCTGGCTGATAAATCCCAGCTTTTTGCCATTGGGGCTTCCTTTTTTAAGGATCTCGATGAAATAGTCCAGGTGGTTCTTTAAGCGCACTTTTTCTTCGTTGATATCGATTTTTTCAAGGTAATAGAGCAGCTCCTGCTCAAAACGGTTCTTGTCGATATCCTCAGTGAGCCTGAGCTCCTCCAGGTTGTTCGTGAATCGTTTTTTCAGTTTTTCGATCCGTGCTGATTCGAACGGTTCCGTCTCCTTCAGTTTTCTGCTTATGTTGCCGATACATTCTGCAAGATCTTTTTCCAGTGCAGCCCCTTCCTGGATGCGGAATTGATCCACTTCGCTGATCGCTGTCACGAGTGCATCCTTCACCACCTTCCACTCTTCTTCCACGAGTTCTGCCCTGTCTGAAGTGACTGTATCCGGGAGCCGCATGACAGCAGCGAGCAGGTCAGATGGGTCAATCTGGTGCTCTGCTGTTACCTCTTCCAACTGACGAAGATAATCTTTGATCACCATCGTATTGATGGTTGCTGCAGCTCCTTCAATTACCTCGTAATGGAAATTACATTCAACCTTACCGCGATCCAGGTGTCTTGAAAGCAATTGCCGGATCTCCATGTCTTTTTCCTTGTAAATAGCAGGGAGTCTTGTATTTGTGTCTATTTGCTTGCTGTTCAGTGATTTGATCTCTATTGTTAATTTCCTGGCAGGAAGCATGCACTCTGCTTTCCCGAAACCGGTCATGGATTTGAGCATCTGGATGTATCGTTAAAATTTGCGTAAAGTTAGTAAAATGGAGGAAAGGTCGTTTTGTTGCAAGGAGTGTTATTTTTCACCAGGGATGGTGAACCTGAAAACACTGCCTTTGCCTGGCGTGCTTTCCACTTCAATAGTTCCTCCGTTCTTTTCCACGAACTCTTTACATATGATGAGTCCAAGCCCGGTGCCTTTTTCTCCCTGTGTACCCTGGGTCTTGATCTTGTCCTCGATTTTGAACAGTCTTTCCTGGTCTTCGGGTGCAATGCCCACACCCTCGTCCCTGACTTCAACGATTACGTGTTCTTTGTTCATGAAACTGCTGATTTTAATTTTTTTACCTGGTGGTGTAAACTTGATGGCATTGTTGACCAGGTTCCTGAAAACGGTGCTGATCATTTCCCTGTCAGCGATCGCACATAATTCCTGGCTGGTATTGTTCTCAATGGTGATGTTTTTCTTCTCGGCAGCCAGCTTGAGAATATTGATATTGGTTTCAATGATCCTGGAGAGGTTGAATTTTACCTCTTCCCTGGTAATGTTGCCACGCTGTGTTTTTGACCAGGTCAGGAGATTTTCCAGCAATTCGTAAATGTGCTTATTGGTCTGGTGGATCTTTTTTATCCCGAACCTGATGTCATCGGGATCGGTACCGTCATAATTGTTCGCCATCAATTCGCTGATCGAGAGCACGCTGGAAAAAGGATTTTTCAGATCATGGGAAATAATGGAAAAGAATTTATCTTTGGTTGCGTTGAGTTCTTTCAGGTTATTCTCCGAAACCTGTAGTTGTTTATGCGCGGTCTTGATCTGTTCATATTGTTCCTTCAGCAGCTTGTTGGTTCGCTGGTTCAGCAAGTACCGGTAGATAAATATAACGATGCTCATGATCACCATTGCGATGAGTAGCATGAACCAATAGGAACGCCAGAAGGGTGGGGTAATCGTGATCTTCAATTGTACGGGCTTGGCACTCAGGAATCCGTCGGAATTAATCGCATCCGCTTCAAATATGTAGCTTCCTGGTTTCATGTTTGCATAGGTTACATAGTTTCGGTTGCCTGCAGTAATCCAGTGCTCCTCAAGATTTCGTAATCTGTACCGGTAATTGAGTTTCTCAGGAATGTGGTGATTAAGTGCTGCAAATTCAATTGAGAAGAAGCGCTGGTTATAATCCAGTCTTATCTCGTCGAGGTAGGTCACATGCCTGGGCAAATAGAAATTTTCAACTGATTCGATCAACCCTTTCTGCAGTTCGGAGGTATCCGGCAGCATCCCTTCCCTCATAACGCGGACATCCTTCCCCATAATCTCCAGTCTGCTGATGATCAGTTCAGCATTATTTTCCACAGGCACGATCTTGTCCGGGTCAATAATACTCAGCCCGTAGATTCCGCCGGCATAGAGATGGCCTGAGCTTCCAATAAAAAAAGCACCACCATTGAATTCATTGCTTTGCAACCCGTCCCTGACATCGAAATTCTTGAACCTGAATGCTGTGAGGTCCAGCCTGGAAATCCCTTTATTGGTAGTCATCCACAGGCGGTTGTTCTGATCCGGCATGATGCCGTATACCACCTCATTGGGAAGGCCTTCATCAATACCATACATCTTAAATTTTCCGGTCGCGGGATTGAAGAGGTTCAGGCCACTGTTGGTACCTATCCAGAAATACCCTTTGGTATCTTCATATATGTCAAATACAATGTCATCGGATATGCTTGCAGGGTCATCCGGATCAAACTGGTATCGGATGAATCTGCCACTTTCCGTATCCATCATATTCAAACCACCGCCGTATGTTCCCACCCACAGGAATCCCCTTTTGTCCATATAGAGGGCCGAATAAACAAAATTATTGGAGATGGATCTGTTATCTTCGGGATCATGCAGGTATCTTTTGAATTTTTTCGTGATGGGATTGAATTTATTGAGCCCATTGCGGGTTCCCACCCAGATGATCCCGGTGCTGTCTTCATAGATCGTCCGCACGGAATTATCGGATATGCTGGTTGGATCGTCCGGGTCATAGCGGAAATGTTTGAAATCTTTTTTCACGGGGTCATACCTGCTTAAACCACCGCCATCTGTTCCGATCCAGACCGTTCCATTCTTTACCTGGTAGATTTCCCTGACAGATCCTTCGGGCAGGGAAGCGGGTTTTTTCGGATCGTTTACCAGGAATTGAAAAGTTTCCTTGTCCGGATCATACACATTGATCCCCCTTGTATTGGTACCAATCCACAGTTTGCCGTCTTGCATTTCACAAATCGACCAGATAAAATTACTGGAGAGACTATTTGGATCGAAGGCATTATGGGTGATATTCTTAAAGAGATTCAGGCGCGGTGAATATATGTTGATGCCTGCTCCGAAGGTCCCCAGCCAGATGCCATTGGAACGATCTTCAAAAATACAATTTACTGTATTGTCCGATAAGCTGTTGGGATCAGATGCATCCTGTGTATAATTAAAAATATTGCCCGATCCCGGTTGTATTTCATATGCACCATTACCAACGGTTCCCAACCAAAGATTTCCATCATGATCCTTCATGAGCGGTTTTCGGGGCATGATGGCCAGGCTTGGTGAAGTCTCCGGGGTTTCTATTATGATTTCGGTGTTATCACCACACTGCTTTAACAGGGCTTCTCTTGTGAGGAACCACATTTGCCCGGTATGGTCACGAAGCATCTTTTCCACAAGCGAGTTGGTAGTGTATCGCATCACTGGATCTTCGAGAGACTTCTCATTGAAGCCGGTGAGCTCAAATTTCTTTACCTGCTCGCTGGTTCCGACCCATAGGGTATCTTCTTCCGGAAGAATGGCATACACCCCGGAGGACTCACCCCCGGAATCTTTTGTAGTCAAACAGGTTGCCTCCGTGCTGTTTTTGTTAGCAATATACAGTCCTGCTTTTGTCCCGATCCATACGCGATCCCGATCGCCAATACTTATTGTAAAGACCTGTTTTCTGCCCGGCCTGCATTCAAGATCAATCTCTGAAACCTCCATCGTCTGCAGGTGAATGCGGTTGAGGCCATTCATCGTCCCGACCCAAAGGTATTCGCCATCCAGCGCCATAGAGACAATGGTGTCATTCACGACCACGTTGCGGTCGTCATTGTCGGTGAGGAACCTGTCGAGGGTTCCGGTTGAAGGATTCAGCCTTGTGAGTCCGTGCCGTGAGGCGAGCCACAACACACCATACCTGTCCTCAAGAATTTGTTCAATCCACTTGTAGGAAAGGCTGTTGCTGTTGGCAGGGGTATGATTGTATATGATAAATTCATTACCGTCATACTTGTTCAGGCCATCTTCAGTGGCAAACCACATAAACCCCTTGGTGTCCTGGTAAATCGAATAAACAGAGCTTAGCGAAAGACCGTCATTGATGGTGATTCGCTTGAATTTTATTTCCGTTTGTGCCTGCAGGTAAACTGACCCTGAAAGCAAAAAAGGAATGATAAATTTTAGCAGTGTATTAGGAATCAGGGTGTGCATCTGCGAATTAAACGTAAAATTTACACCCAAATTACGTATAATTCAGAGTATCTTCAAGTGAAATGCAGACTCTGTGATCAAATTATGGATTTTTAACGGTATTTTTTTAAGAAAATGACGGTAGGATTATTTTTTGCGAGCATTGTTCTCTTCCGGAAAATTTTTATCTTACATTTTTGTCCAAAGAGTATTGATAAAATACCCCTGACTGTCATAATAATTTT
>CAZPTO010000088.1:0-10217 GCA_964589155.1 uncultured Bacteroidaceae bacterium
AAACCCATACACTTCATCCCAGTTTCCAGCAAGCAGCACGCAATGCTCTGACAGTCCTGCCGCATTCAGCTCCTTCTGCATTTCATCATCACCGATCAGGATCCCCTTTGCTCCGATGTTTTTTGCCAGCTGAATGTCCGTCAGCCGGTCGCCAATCACAAAACTGTTTTCCAGGTTGTAATCCCCCTGCATATATGTCTTCAGCATGCCCGCTCGGGGCTTCCGATTGGGCGACTGCTCTTCCGGTTTCGAAGGATCAATCAGGATATCATCAAATACAACACCTTCATTTTCAAAGTATGTAAGCAATTTTCCCTGGACCAATTCAAACTTATCCATGGGATTATCCGGCGTTCCCAGTCCATCCTGGTTAGATACGATCACCAGTTCATAATCGGTCATCCTCCGCAGTTTATACAGGTTTCTGAAAACCCCGGGCAGGAATTCCATCAATTCAAGGGAATCGACCTGGAAGGTATCAGCCGGCTCAACGATCAATGTGCCATCCCTGTCGATAAAAAGTGCTTTTTTTGTCATTTGATATTCTATTGTATCCTTTTCCAGATAATAGCGACAACATCCGGAAACATTGTTCAACAATTACAGATCACACGTTTCTATAAAATCCCGCTGATACTGCATCAAAGCGTCTCTGAGTTTTAAATTTTCCTCTACCGTTCCCACTGTAATTCGCAGGCTTCCTTCACACAACCTGATGTTGGAACGATCACGCACGATGATCTTCTTTTCCACGAGGAAATTATAAATTTTCTTTGGCTTATTCACTTTTACCAACAGGAAATTTGCATCTGAAGGATAAACCTTTTCAACGAAACGGAGGCTTATCATCTGGCGTTCCAGCTGTTCCCGCTGTTCCAGGATCGTACCTACCCATGCTTTCACCTGTTCCTCCTTATCGAGGGCTTTCAGCGCAAATTGCTGGGTAAGCATATTGATGTTATACGGATATTTCACCATACCCATATACCTGGTCACCACCGGATCTGCAATGGCAATGCCCAAACGGATGCCTGCAAGCCCCCATGCTTTTGAGAACGTCTGCAATACCACCAGGTTCGGCACTCCCTTTACCCGGTTTTTCAAACTTGCACGCTGACTGAAGTCAATATACGCCTCATCCACCACAACCATAACTTCGAGCTTTTTTGCTAACTCAAGGATCAATTCAGGATCAAATGAGTTGGCTGTGGGATTATTTGGGGAACAGATGAAAAGCAATTTTGTTTTGTCATCGCAGGCAGCATGAAGCGCAGATATATCCAGTCCAAAAGAGGTGGTCAGGGGCACCTTTCGCACCTGAATATCATTGATGTCTGCACACACCTGGTACATCCCGTAGGTGGGATCGATGGACACCACATTATCGGCGCCGGGGGTACAGAATATCCTGAACAGCATATCAATCGCTTCATCCGACCCGTTGCCAATAAAGAGCTGCCTCGGATCCAGGTTTTTCAGAGCAGCGATTTTATCCTTTAAAGCCGACTGGTGGGGGTCGGGATAACGGTTATATGGTGCATTGAATGGGTTCTCATTGGCATCCATGAAGACCGCACCCGTGCCCGTGTATTCATCCCTGGCTGATGAATATGGCACCAGGCTGGCGATATTGGAACGGATCAAGGTGGCTATTTTAGGGTTCATTCTTCAATTCAGTTTTCAATCATTACAATGTATTAATATCCTTTCCAGTGATAATTTGCTTTCCTGCAACAATCTCCTTTCCAGTGATAATTTGCTTTCCTGCAATAGCAGTGCTCTATACTCCTTCTTTGCTACCGGATGTGGTCATGCGGATACCAACAGCGTTCCTGTGTGCTTCGAGTGCTTCTGCCCTTGCCATTTCCATGACAGCGCTGCTGATATTGAACAGACCGTACTTGCTGATCTCCTGGAAAGTGATCTTTTTCACGAAAGCATCCATATTCAGTCCACTGTACGCATGCGCCCATCCGTTGGTAGGCAAAGTATGGTTGGTGCCTGACGCATAGTCACCCGCGCTTTCAGGGGTATAGTTCCCCAGGAATATACTTCCGGCATTCCTGATCTGTCCGGCAACCTCGGAATAGTTCCTGCAAGCAATGATCAAATGTTCAGGGGCATAGAAATTAATTATCCCGATCATTTGCTCTATTGTATCCATAACAATCATTTTGCTATTCAGGAGTGACTTCGCAGCAAATTCTTTTCTTGGCAACATGGCAAGCTGTTTCTCAAGCTCCTGTTGTACCTTGATCAGCATCTCATCGCTGTCGGTGATCAGCACTACCTGGCTATCGGGTCCATGTTCTGCCTGCGAAAGCAGGTCTGATGCAACAAATGCCGGCACAGCGGTAGCATCTGCCATCACAGCCAGTTCTGATGGACCGGCAGGCATATCAATGGCAACACTATCGCGGCTCACCAGCTGCTTCGCTGCGGTTACATACTGGTTACCCGGACCAAATATCTTATTCACTTTCGGGACACTTTGTGTACCGTAAGCCATGGCCGCGATGGCCTGGGCGCCACCGATACTGAAAATCCTGTTGATTCCCAGGAGGTCAGCTATATAGAGGATCGCCGGATGGATCTTTCCATGTTCACCCGGGGGCGTGCACAATACGACCTCTTCGCAACCTGCCAGTTTCGCCGGGATGCCCAGCATCAGCACAGTTGAGAGCAGGGGAGCACTTCCTCCCGGTACATATAATCCCACCTTTTGAATAGGAACGGTTTTTTGCCAACAACGCACTCCCGGTGTAGTCTCTTCGTAAACATCAGGCGCCAGTTGCCTGGCGTGGAACTTACGTATATTCCTGTTGGCCTCCTTTATCGCCGCCTTCAGCTCATCTGAAACCTCCTGTTTAGCTGCGGCAATATCTGTGGTGCTTACCTCAATCTCCTCGATTGAGATACCATCGAACTGAGCCGTGTACTTTTTTACTGATTCGTCGCCCCCGGTCCTGACTGCATTGAGGATCTCCTGAACAGACGCGTCCAGGTTGGATGTATCGATCACAGGTCTGCGAAGAATCTCTTCCCAAGTGGACCTTTCCGGGCTTTTATATGTATTCATTTTATGGGTGTTATAGTTAAACGATCATTTTCTCAATCGGGATCACAAGTATTCCCTGCGCACCAAGTTTTTGCAATTCCCCTATGATCTGCCAGAACTGGCTCTCGCTCAATACTGAATGAACTGAACTCCAGCCGGATTCAGCCAGGGGCATTACCGTAGGTGATTTCATCCCCGGGATCAGGTCAATGATCTCATCGAGCTTGTCATTCGGAGCATTCAACAGGATATATTTATTGTTGGTGGCCGCCTGCACACTTCTGATGCGGAACAACAGATCGTTGAGGATCTCTTTCTTCGATTGCGAAAGGTCATCGCGTCCAATGATCACGGCCTCTGATCTCATCACGACCTCCACTTCCTGCAGCCCGTTGCTGATCAGTGTACTCCCTGTGCTCACGATGTCTAAGATGCCTTCAGCGAGCCCGATCCCCGGTGCAATCTCGACGGATCCTGAAATCTCATGGATCTCAGCATCCACTCCTTTTTCATCCAGGAACCGCTGCAGGATTACAGGATAACTGGTGGCAATCTTTTTTCCTTCAAAATACTCCGGGCCCGTATAATTTTCTTGCCGGGGGATGGCCAGGGCCATGCGGCAACGCGAAAAACCCAGTCGCTCCACGATGCTGATCTCAGATCCTTTTTCGGCGAAAACATTTTCGCCCACGATACCGATATCGGCTACCTTGTCTTTCACATACTGAGGAATATCATCATCCCGTAAATAGAGGATCTCGATGGGAAAGCTACCAGATACTGATATAAGTTTCCGCTCCCCGTTGGTCATTGATATCCCTGCTTCCCGCAATATGGATACCGATTTTTCAGACAGTCTGCCTGATTTCTGAATAGCTATTTTTAGTTTTTCCATAATTCTTAAAATAAAAAAGGCTTGCAGAATCTGCAAACCTCTTAATGATGTTTTCCTGTTTACAAAATTCTACCGCATCAACACATTGGGTGATGATGATGTACTGAATATGCGTTATGTACGTTGTAGAATTTCATTGTTTCTTTTCGAGGTGCAATTATAACTATTAATTTTCAAATTTCAAGCGGTTTGGAATATTAATTTAACATTAAATTGTTCAACTTTCTAATAAATCCCAATTTACTGTCGCATCCTTTACTCCGCAAGTATGTTGACCCGGCAGAGGAATATCATTTTTGAGCATATCATTTTTGCGTACCAGGAGCACATCATTTTTGCGCACCAGGAGCATATCATTTTTGCGCAGCAGAGGAATGCCGGTTCCCCGGAGCAGCGCCTAATATACATTAAATATCCTTGATGAGGATATTCGAGGGACTTTCCCGCATGGCGTCCAACATATGTTCGTGGATCTTGGTAATCTTTTGCAGTTTTGCAGATTCCGTAACGATCAAATGGTCGCCCCCGAGTTTTTCAAGCCGGGTATAGAGTTCATCCACGGTGATCCTGTTGATGTCGATAGCAGGCTGATAGGTACGTTGCTTGGAACTTTCCGTTGCTAATTCTGAGAGGATGCCGCAATCTACCATATCAAAGAGCAGTTGGTTCATAAGCCGCAGTGGAATGCCCAGTTCATGGCTCAGTTCTTCATTGCTTCTTGCCCTGTCGCCCTCTTCGAACGTTTTTATGATGTGATGGGCGATGACAAGAGAAAGGACACGCTTATTGTCATGATTGAGTTCCAGTGCCTCATTTTCAAATTCGTAATTTTCTATATTCTGATAGGCGAAACTTATTTCTGCACCCATCAGCACAATCAGCCATGTGATCTGCAACCACAGCAGGAAAAGCGGAATGGCAGCAAAACTTCCGTACAGTGTATTGAACCTGGTCACGCCCACCTGGAATTCAAAGAATCCCCATTGAACGAGCATCGAGAGCGTCCCTGCCACAACACCTGCAATCAGCGCATACTTAAATTTCACCTTTGTATTGGGCATGACGATATAGATAATGGTGAAGAGGAGCCAAATGGAGGCATAGGGAACCAGTTTCAGCATCGGTTGAATGATTTCAAAATTATTGGCTGCCTGGTTGATCTTCACCGTGATACTTCCTGAAAGCGCAATAGCAAAGGGACTGATGATCATCATTGCCAGGTAATCGGAAAATTTCCGGATCGGGCTCCGCGCCTTTTTCACCTGCCAGATATCATTGAAGGACAATTCGATATTATTTAACACCTGGATCACGGACCAGAAAAGGATGATAAACCCGACCCCGGCAACCAACCCACCCTTGGTATTTTCAAGCAGATCAGTCACCAGCTTATCGATCATACTGATCACCTGGTCCTGTTCCTGGAAACTTTTGTCAATAAAATCATCCATGCGGTCTTCAAATCCAAATCCACTCGCAATACCAAACGCCATCGCAAAAATCGGGACGATTGAGAGCATGGTAAAATAGGTAAGTGAGGAAGCGCGCAGTGCTGCCCTGTCCTCAAAAAATCCCTTGAATGCATAGACATAAATCCGGATCTGCCGGATAACAAACTGCCTGCGGCTGGATTTCGATTTAAGATCTACCTTAATGACCTCGTTATGAAAAAAATCCTTTATTTTTCTGATCATGGCACAGAATTGAGAATCTAAAACAAATATAGTATATATAGTTGAGAATTCTGAAGATGGCATACAGGGTTAGCTGATAAAGCAGGTATTCAACTATCATTAATCCTGGGATCTCTAATGCGAAATAGATCCCAAAGATATCTCAGTATTATAGATCCGGTTAAAATTCTTTTCTTTTTTCTATATTGCAATCATTAACTGCTAAAGCCGCTGAAATGAAATTCGGTATTTTACTCCCGGTTACGGCCACATTCCTCTCGCTTACATTTTCATGTAATAACAACGATGAACCAAATTATGACGAGGCAGATGTGCCCCAATACGCTTTACCTGAACTACTGGTTGCCGAATCTGGAGATACCGTGACGCATCACAGGAATTGGAAACAGGTAAGAAGACCTGAAATTCTGGCGTTATTTTCGACTGAAATGTATGGTCAATTTCCTGACCGGGACTACACCATCAGTTTCACTGAAAAGGTCCTGACAGATCATTACCTCGACAGCACGGCAATTGTGAAAGAGGTCAAAGGAAAAGTCTTTACTGCTAAAGGCGAGGACCAGTTCATAATTCTCTATATTTATCCCAGGAACAGGGAGCATATTCCGGTATTTGCAGGGCTTAATTTTTCAGGCAATCATACCATTGATACACTGTCCTCAATCGCCATACATAATCGGTGGGTAAGGAACAGTGAAAAAGCCAATATTTCCGATAACCATGCCTCCCCGGATTCTCGTGGCGCGAGTGCATCACGCTGGCCACTTTCAACAATTATCAACAGAGGTTATGGTTTGGCAACCGCGTATTACGGAGAGTTTGACCCCGACTACGATGATGGGTTTAATAATGGTTTTCACCCCCTCTTCGCACAGCCGAAAAATGGTTCCAAAGCATACTGTCCAGGTGCCATTTCCATGTGGGCAAAAGGAATGTCATTCATTGTCGATTTTCTTACTAAAGATACTATTGCCGATCCCTCCAGAATCATTGCAATCGGCCATTCCAGGCTCGGCAAAACCGCACTTTGGGCAGGTGCAAACGACACACGTTTTTCTGCCGTGATTTCAAATAATTCCGGATGTGGAGGTGCTGCTTTGTCAAGGCGCCGATTCGGTGAAAAAGTCAGCCGGATCAATACCGTTTTCCCGCATTGGTTTTGTGAACGGTTCAACAGGTATAATGATAAAGAAAATAAGTTACCGATGGACCAGCATATGCTCCTGGCATTGATGGCACCCCGACCCTTATATGTGGCGAGCGCCACCAAAGACCAATGGGCCGATCCCCATGGTGAGTTCCTGGCGCTGAAAGCCGCCTCTCCTGTTTACGAAATATTCGGCTATAAACAGGATTTTCCGGTGGTCCTTCCCGGTCCCGACAAACCATACCAGGGCATTACCGGGTACCATTTAAGATCAGGTGTTCATGACCTTACCGAATTTGATTGGGTGATGTACATGAATTGGTGCGACAAGTGGCTGCCCAGGTAAGGTTTTTAATAAACTGTAAGACAACAATCATAACGAGGCGGAGCTCATGAGTCCGACGAAGGAGGACGAATAACGCACCTTGAGAAAAACGAAGTTTATAACATATTGTAAATTAATACTGTAACTAAAAAATATACTTGTGCAAATAAAGATCCTGGGACTTATTGAGGGGGCACAGGAGGCCACCGGACTGACTGTGATTATTGATGTATTCAGGGCCTTCTCGCTGGAATGTTATGCCTTTGCTGCAGGAGTTGAGAAGATTATTCCGGTCGCAGATATCGAAACAGCCTATCGGTTGAAAAATGTATATCCTGAGTCCCTGTTGGTGGGTGAACGCCAGGAGCAGAAGCCTGATGGTTTTGATTTTGGCAATTCCCCATCCCAGCTGATCGTGCATGATCTGACCGGGAAGACCATTATCCATACCACGAGCTCCGGAACACAGGGTCTTGCAAATGCACGCAATGCCGATGAGGTTATCACCGGAAGTTTTGTGAACGCCGGTGCTATTCTTCAGTACATTCGTGAAAAAAAACCGAATACTGTTTCCCTGGTGGCCATGGGATATGCCTGTCTGTATCCCGTGGAGGAAGATGACGGCTGCGCAACCTATATAGCGAATGAGCTCAATGGCCTGCCAAACGATTTTGCAGCTATGGTGACGGAGATCAGGGAAACGAGTGGTGCCAGGTTTTTCCTTCCCGAAAAACAGCATTTTGCTCCCGAGGAAGATTTTCACCTTTGCATGAACATCAACAGGTTCAATTTTGTTCTCAGGAAGGAAACTGAAAACGGGCACATGGTGATCAGGAAAGTGGAACCCGTTGATGTTGGCAAAATATGATTGTATGGAAACTAACTTTATAAAACAATGGCTTCAATAAGAGAAAGATTCGATAAGTGGAAAGCAAGGAAATGGTACCAGATTGCAGGCGATATTTTCTTCTGGGTATTGCTGATCATGCTGGTGATCCCGGGACCGAGGAAGGTGATTGCCACCAATCTGAACAAAGTGATGCTCCACCTCAGAAGGCCTTCGATCACAAACGAGGCCAACGCCTACCAGTTATCGGAATCTGAATACAACTGGAACATCACCAATGACGCAGGCATCCCTGTTGAGCCGGAAGACCTGCAGGGAGAAGTGATCTTCCTCAATTTCTGGGGCACCTATTGTCCACCCTGCATTGCTGAAATGCCCGAAATCCAGGGAATCTACAACGACTACAGGGATAAGGTGAAATTTATCCTTGTATCGGCAGAATCACCGCAGAAAGTGCAGAATTTCCTGGACTCCAGGGGGTATGAGCTCCCCTCTTATTATGGAGGGAAAGGACTGCCCGAAGCGCTTTCCGTGCGCTCCATTCCGACCACGTTCATCATTTCCCGTGACGGAAGGATCGTGTCCAAAAAGGTGGGTGCTGCCGATTGGGACAGCAAAGCCACACGGAGGGTTTTCGACGAACTGCTGGGCGATGTCTGACACAGCTCCCTGAAGTCCCGCCAGGAGCATGGGGTACAGTGTACAAATTACCCTGAGGTCCTGCCAGGAGGATGGAACAGGGCATAAAAATTACTTTGAAGCCCCGGCAGAAGAATGGGGTTTGGAATGCTCTTCACCCGGATACGCGCACGATGCGATCCTAGGCAGCGGTCTTCCTGTAATTCCATATGGCAAGGGTCAGGATTACCACTCCATACACCAACAGGCTGTAGAATTCACTTGCCACGTCTGCAAAACCGGATCCCTTCAGCAGAATCATCCGGATGGCTTTCATGAAATAAGCCAGTGGGTTGATGATATTCATCTTCTGTGCCCACACAGGCATACTCTCTGCAGGTGTAAACACACCGCTCATTAAAATAAAGGTGATCATGAAGAAAAAGGCAATGAACATCATCTGTTGCTGGGTACTGGAGATGGTGGAGAGAAACAATCCGATCCCCAGGGTCACGGTCAGGAAAACCGTAGCCATGCCAAAAAGTAACACCAGGCTGCCGCGTATGGGCAGATCAAACAGGAGTCTGCCGATCATGAGCCCGAAAGAGAGTTCAAAAAGCGCGAGGAGCAAAAAGGGCAACAGCTTCGCAACAAGGAACTGGTATTTTCGTATCGGGGTGACATTCATCTGTTCAGCTGTTCCAAGTTCTTTTTCGCGCACCAGGTTCAGCGCCGTCAGGAACATGCCGATAAGGGTAACCACGATCACAAGGATCCCCGAAAGCATGTAGATTTTATAGTCCAGCATGGGATTGTACCAGTAAGCCGTTGAAATATCTATTTCCATCAGCTGTCCCCCCTCCTGCATCCCGAACCACGCACTCCTGATCTCCCCGTTGAAGGCAGCGATGATTTGCGTGCTGTATGCATTGATAAGGCCAGCCTCCGTGGCATTGATGGCATTGATGACCAACTGAATATCCGTGCCACGCTCGTTAATGAGCCGCTCCTCGAAATCAGCTGCGAACCGCAACAGCACATCAGCTTTATCACGAATGATCATTTCTTCCGCTTTATGTAGATCGAATACCTGTCCTTTTACGGTAAAAAATGAAGATCCCCGGAAATGGGAAACCAGGCGTGCAGCTGTTTCCGAGTTGCTGTGGTCCACCACCACCATTTCAATATTTTTCATCTCCAGGCTGGCGGCATATACCAGGATCACCATCTGTACAACAGGGACCACAAAGATCACAGGCAGCATGATCCTGTTCCGGAAAATCTGCCGGAATTCCTTCCCCAGTAATGTTATCAGTACGCGCATATCTATCCGAGCCTGGTTTTAAATCGTTTTACTGCCATGAAAATAAAAAAGAGAGTCATGCCCAGCAGGATCAGGGTCTCCTTCCAGACAAACATCATTCCCGTTCCTTTGAGCATAATGTTCTTGCTGATCACAATGAACCACCGTGCCGGCATAATTGCGGAGATCCATTGCAATATTTCGGGCATGTTCTCGATGGGAAAAATAAATCCCGAAAGCATGATCGTAGGCAGCATCAGCCCGATCATGGAGACAATCATTGCCGTTTGCTGCGATTTTGCCACAGTGGAGATGAACACCCCAAGCGAG
>CAZPTO010000089.1:0-10129 GCA_964589155.1 uncultured Bacteroidaceae bacterium
TCCATCGGCGCATCCGTTACCATCAGAAAGACCACCCCGGCAACAACTGCGGCCATAAAAAGCAAGTTGATATAGCTCAGCCATTTAGCAAAGATGTCTTTGATATTTCCATTCAGCTTTCCAAATGCAATCATACTTCCGCTGAAGGCTATACTTCCGATCACCAAACCCAGCAAGGTGACCAGTACTGACTGGTTATCCGGGTTGGAAAATTCGATCAATGCAACCAGTGCAGATGCCGCACCTCCACTGGCATTGAAGAATGATACAAGCTGGGGCATCGCGGTCATTTTCACCCGTCGTGCAATCACTGCGCCGACCACCGAACCAATAGCAATGGCCACAAGTATGATGATCAGGTTTCCGGATGGAATAGTCACAAGCGGCGTTCCTTCCCTGTGCAAAAACATGGTGGTCACCATTGCCAGTAGCATACCGGCAGCAGCCCAAAGATTTCCGCGTCTTGCACTTTCGGGGTGACTCAGCAGTTTAAGTCCGATTACAAAAAAGATGGCTGCAAGGAGATAACTGAATTCCAAGATTTTATCTCCACTGGATATTGTGTCAACGATTGTATTCATAATTATCTCGGCTTACTTTTTTTTCTTTTTAAACATTTCAAGCATTCTGTCGGTAACAACAAAACCTCCCACTACATTCAGGGTCCCGAAGAACAGGGCAAAAATTCCCAATATCAGGTTCAGAAGGTGCGACCCCTCCTTCAGGTTTTGAAGGTCGGCATGTCCTACCAGGATAATACCGCCAATAATAATCACTCCACTGATCGCATTCGCTCCCGACATCAGCGGGGTATGCAATACAGAAGGAACATTCGAGATCACCTCAATACCGAGGAAGATCGTCAGGGCAATAATAAATATTGCCTCTTTATTCGAGTAAAAAAAATCCAGTATTCCGTCCATAACCTATTATATTACAAGTTCATAAATTCTTTAACACGTTCATGCCTGATCTCTTTATCCCGGGTCACCAGTGTACCACTTACCAGCTCATCCTCCATGTTCAGGTTCATTCCTCCCTCTTCATCAATGAGCAGCTTCAGAAAGTTCAGCATGTTTTTGCCAAACATCTGGCTGGAATCCTTTGGCATATCCGAAGGATAATTGGATTCACCCACGATAATCACACCATGTTCAACCACCACTTCATCATTTTTTGTCAACTCGCAGTTCCCGCCTGTGGAAGCTGCAAGGTCAATGATTACAGACCCTGGTGCCATCTCTTTTACCGACGCTTTTGTAACGAGCAACGGTGCTGTTCTTCCAGGGATCTGTGCTGTGCAGATAACAATATCTGATTTGGTACAAAACTCATGAACCATCTGCTTTTGACGTTCTTTGAACTCTTCGGTCTGCTCTACTGCGTAACCGCCTGCGGCAGCATCGTCTTTTGCACCTTCAACCTCGATGAATTTTGCACCAAGGCTCTCCACCTCCTCTTTCACCGCTGAGCGTACATCAAAAGCATTCACCACTGCTCCCAGTTTCCTGGCTGTGGCAATCGCCTGTAATCCTGCTACACCAGCTCCAAGCACCAATACTTTGGAGGGCTTAATTGTTCCGGCAGCAGACATGAACATGGGAAGAAATCCCGAAAGCCTGGACGCTGCGTCGAGCACTGCTTTGTATCCGGCAACTGTTGCCTGCGATGAGAGAATATCCATGGCCTGTGCCCGCGTGGTGCGCGGTATCACATCCAGGCTAAACAATGTAACCTCTGCGTCAGCATAGGTTTTTACCAGGTCATGATTGGTGAGTGGATTCACACCGGCAACGACAACTTTGCCTTTTCCAAGCTTTTTTACTTCAGCTGCCTCGGGACCGTTTACCATCACGATGAGGTCCGATTCCTTGATCACATCCGCCCTGGAAGCTATCTTTGCTCCTGCTTCTTCATACAACGGGTCGGGAGTGGATGCTGGTGCTCCGGCACCTTTCTCAGCCAATACAGTTACCTTCAGGTCAACAAGCGCTTTCACACTATCGGGAAGCATTGCTACCCTGTTTTCGCCTGCAGACTCTTTAAGAATGCCAATTTTCATAATTATTTGATTGCTTTTAGGTGGGTATTTATGATTGTCCTGTTGATCATATGACTGCGAAAATAACATAAAAAAGCTTTGAAACGAAATATTAAACAACACCTTGCCTCTTCATATCAAACAAAATACATATCAAAGCTGTTTCAACATTCATGAGTATCTGTTCAAAAAAACGAACACGAGTGATGCTTGTAAAAAAATGAGTTTCCCTGATGGTAATAGCCATACTAAACAATAGTGATATTTCTGATTATTGCAATTTTAAAAATCAATACCTTTGAGGAGGGTAACGTAACACCCCGATAATAATGGATAAATTCTCATACATGGGTAATATGGATATTGCTGTGATCGAACAAATGTACACGCAGTATCAAAATGATCCCGATTCTGTTGATGTTACCTGGCAAAGATTTTTTGAGGGATTTGAATTCGCTCGTACCCAATTCAACGGGGAGTTTTCAGACGCCTTCGATAAGGAGTTTAAGGTAATCAACCTGATCAATGGGTACAGAAAACGCGGACACCTGTTCACCAATACCAACCCTGTAAGAACGCGTCGGAAATATTTCCCAACCCTTGATCTTGAAAACTATGATCTATCCAACAATGATCTCGACACCGAATTTCATGCCGGGAAAGAGATCGGAATCGGCAAGGCCAGACTTTCAACCATCGTCGAATACCTCCAAAAAACCTACTGCACGGAAATAGGATCGGAATTCATGTTCATCCGTAAGCCGGATAAAATCAATTGGCTGCAGCAGCGTATTGAGAGTACTCAGAATTCAACGAACTTCTCCAATGATGAAAAACGCGATATTTATCACCATCTCAAAAATGCGGTGGGATTTGAAAAATTCATCCATAAAAAATTCGTTGGTCAAAAGCGATTTTCCATCGAAGGGGCCGAAATCCTCATCCCTGCGCTTAACAAGCTGATCGAAAGGGGTGCCGAGCAAGGAGTAAAAGAATATACCATTGCCATGGCTCACCGGGGCAGATTGAACGTGCTGGCAAATGTACTGCAAAAACCTGCCAAAAATATTTTTAAAGAGTTTGAGGGAGAGGAATACGAAGATACTATTGCCCTGGGGGATGTCAAATATCACCTTGGATACGGTAATAGAATTAAAACTCCTGATGGAAAGGAAGTCAGGCTGAACCTTACACCCAATCCATCGCACCTGGAATCTTCAACCCCTGTCATTCATGGGATCGCCAGGGCGATGATCGATCAACAGCACGGTTCGGACAATGGCAAACTCATTCCAATCGCAATCCACGGAGATGCTGCTATCGCCGGACAGGGAGTCGTTTACGAGGTTGTCCAGATGTCGGAACTTAATGGATACAAAACCGGGGGAACCATCCATATTGTAATCAACAACCAGGTGGGTTTTACTACTAGTTACCTCGACGGTCGCTCCAGTACATACTGCACAGATGTCGGAAAAGTAACCAAAGCACCGATCTTCCATGTGAATGGTGACGATGCGGAAGCATTGGTGCATGTAGTGAGGTTGGCGGTCGATTATCGTCAGACATTCCATACCGATGTTTTTATCGATATCCTTGCTTACAGGAAGTACGGGCATAATGAGGGAGACGAGCCCAGGTTTACACAACCGATCCTCTACAAAGCCATCGCCAAACACCCCAATCCGCGAGATATTTATAAAAAGCAGCTTGCTGAAAAAAATGTGCTATCAGCGGATGAGACAAAAAGAGCAGAAGATGCGCTTGATGATGAACTGGAAAAATGCCTGGAGGATGCACGGAAATTGAAAAAAGTGAATATCCCACAGTTCCTGAAAGAGGAATGGTCTGAGTTCAAATACGCAAAGGATAATGATTTTACATCAACGATTGAAACAGGAGTTGATGAGGAACTTCTCACCATGGTGGCCAATCGTATTAATACATTGCCGGATGAATATTCCTTCATCGCAAAGACAAAGAAACTATTTGAAGAGCGCCGTAAAATGATCCGGGAGGACAGGCTAGACTGGGCCCTGGGAGAGCAACTGGCCTATGCAACATTATTACTCGACGGTCATCCGGTAAGGATCAGCGGACAGGACAGTATGCGGGGAACTTTCAGCCACAGACATGCCGGCCTGGTCATCGAGAATTCAGATGAAAATTATATTCCACTGCACCACGTATCGGATGAGCAGGCACCATTCGACATATTTAACTCCCCGCTGAATGAGTATGGAGTCCTGGGATTCGAGTATGGGTATGCCATGGCCACACCCAATACACTCACCATCTGGGAAGCACAATTCGGTGACTTTTTCAATGTCGCCCAGGTAATCATCGATCAATACATCAGCAGTGCAGAAGAAAAATGGGGTGTAATGAACGGATTGGTACTTTACCTTCCCCATGGTTTTGAAGGACAGGGACCTGAACATTCCAGCGCCAGGATCGAACGGTTTCTGAATCAAGCTGCAAATAATAATATGCACCTGACCAATATCACTACGCCGGCCAATCTTTTTCATCTCCTTCGAAGGCATTTAAAGAAACAATCAAGGGTACCCCTCGTTATCTTCACGCCAAAAAGTTTGTTGCGACATCCAAAGTGTGTGTCAAAAATGGAAGACCTACAGAAAGGCGGGTTCCTTCCACTGATCGATGATCCGGATACGGACCGGAAAGAGGTCAGGCGTGTTGTATTCTGCAGCGGGAAAATATACTACGACCTGTTGAAAAGAAAAGATGAACTCGGCGTCAGGGATATTGCCTTGATCCGCCTTGAACAGCTTCATCCTTTTCCTGAAGAGGAAGTAAAGAAGATCATTCGTAAATATTCTAGTAACATGCTCACCCTCTGGGTACAGGAAGAACCCGAAAACATGGGTGCCTGGTATTATATCCAAAACCAGATGAAGGATTATGAAGTGATCCCTGTCACCCGGCAGACATCAGGAAGTCCCGCGACAGGACTCTTCAAGATCCACGAGATCAGCCAACAGGAGATTATTGATAAAGTATTCAGGGAGTGTACCTGTGAACTTCAAAATGTTTATTGCGGCTTGCAATGCGTCGTGGGAGGTTCCAGGAAAGAAATTTTGAAACAGCATTACTATTTTGACGAAAAAGGGAAGACCAAATAATACCGATCATGACCATTGAAATAAAAATTCCCAGTCCGGGCGAATCCATTTCTGAAGTCGAACTTGCCAGCTGGTTCGTTGAGAATGGCGACATGGTTGAAAGAGACCAGGAAGTGGGAGAAATTGAGTCTGAAAAGGCAACATTGCCGCTTATTGCCGATAAAGGTGGTAAAATTGAGTTGCTTGCTGAAGTGGGCGACATGCTCAAGGTAGGCGATGTTGCCTGTAAAATCGATACATCTGCTGAAGGAACGAAAAAAGAAGATTTTCCAGATGAAAAAGAGCCTGATAGCTCCAAGGATAAACAGGAAAAACCTGCAGGAGTACCAGAGAAGAAAGGTGACCAGGAACAGGAAATTTCTGATGGAATGCAGGAGAAAGCAGGTAAAGTGCAGGGAGGGTCAGAGAGAGTGCAGGGAGGGTCAGGTAGAGAACAAAAAGATCATGAGGAAAAACAGGAAGAAGCTGAGAAAAAGGAGGAGGACGGTCCGGGAGGAGGGTTGAAGAAAGAGCAATCTTATAAAGCTGACGAAAAGAAAGCAACTGCTTCAATACACACAAATGCAAAAGCGACGCCGGTCGCCAGGAAGATGATGGAAGAGGAAGGCTTGAACATAGATGACATTATCAATGGCTTGCGCAAGATCACCTCTAATGATGTCCAGTCTGTAAAAGAGCTGGGAGATAAGCCCTCCACCGAATCATTCACAAAAAAAGAGGTTTCGCGTGAACAACAGCGGGCCAGGTTGAGCCAGCTCCGGAAGAAGATCAGCGAACGGCTGGTGGCAGTGAAGAATGAAACTGCCATGCTTACCACCTTCAATGAGGCAGATATGAGTTCCGTTATGGACCTGCGAAAAAAATACCAGGAAAAATTCGTCGAACAGCATGGGATCAAGCTTGGCTTCATGTCCTTCTTCACTAAAGCAGTCACGATGGCGCTGCAGCAATATCCTTCTGTTAATTCTTATATGGAAGGTGACGAGATCGTCACCCCGGAATACTGTGATGTGGGTATTGCGGTTCAGACCGATAAAGGCCTGATGGTGCCGATCATCAGGAATACAGAGACACTGGAACTGGCCGAAATAGAACAGCAGATCATGGAAATTGCCGGCCGGGCCAGGAAAAACAGGATTTCCATGGATGAATTGTCAGGAGGTACTTTTACCATCACCAACGGCGGAATATTTGGTTCCATGCTCAGTACACCCATCCTGAACCCACCTCAGTCAGCAATCCTCGGCATGCACAATATCATTGACCGCCCCGTTGCTGTGAATGGCAAGGTAGAGATCAGGCCGATGATGTATATCGCCCTCAGCTATGACCACCGTGTAATTGATGGAAGAGACTCTGTTGGTTTCCTGAAGACGATCAAAGAATTCATCGAACAACCCACCGCCATGCTTTTCGGAAAGCAAGATCCCGAAAGGATGCTGCTGGGATTATAAATATGAAGCTGCAGATAAAAAATGCACTTGTATACTGAATAAAAATCTGCAGGTTGAAGCTGGTAGGGCTGGTTGAAGTTCGTGCGAAAGGTTGAAGCTGGTAGGCCAGGTTGAAGTTCGTGCGGAAGGTTGAAGTTTGTGCGGGAAGGAAAGATGCAATTGCAAGCTGAAGAGAAGCATCCATGATACATTTTCGAATGTAACCAAATGATATCGGCCATCCAGGCAAATATTCAAGAATAAAAAATGGAACAGGTAGGAAAAACAGCATTACTTTTTGGTGCCACCGGCGCAGTGGGCCGGGAGGTTCTGCACTTGCTGATTAATGACCACCGGTACGACAGGATCATTGTTTTTTCAAGGAAGGTGATCCCCATCGAGCATCCCAAACTCGAGGTCATCCTCGACACATTGTCAAACCTGGACAAAATCTCAGAAAAAATAAATGGCGATGAGCTATATTGTTGCATCGGAACCACCAGCAGGAAGGCTGGTAGCAGGGAGGCATTCAGGAAAGTGGATCTCGATATTCCGGTGAATCTCGCAAGTATCGCCAGCGAAAACGGTGTGAGTGGCTTTATTGTAATCAGCTCCATTGGTGCAGGCAGTAACAAGACCGGGTTTTACCTTGGTGTAAAAACTGAAATGGAGGAAAAAGTGGCCCGGCATGATTTTAAAAGACTGGCCATCGTAAGGCCTTCCCTGCTCATTTCTGACAGGGATGAATTCAGGTTTGCTGAAGAAACCGGCAAAGCACTGAATAACCTGGTCGGCTGGGCCATGAAAGGGAAGCTCAAGAAATACAAGGGGATCCGCACCGATGATGTGGCAAGGGCCATGATCAGCATTATGAACATGGACAGGCCCAAACGTATTTGGGAGTCTGACGAACTGCAGCAAATCAGCAACCCGGAATCCTGAATTCCACGGCTGACAATTGCCCTTGGGCGCATAGATCTCTCTAAGGATGCTTGTTGTTATGCAGAGTTCCCATAAACCTCAGGAAATCTTATCTCTGCACAGGGATCGAATAGTTTTGGAGCATCACTGCCTACTGGCTGTCGATCTCCTCCGCCACCTGCTGAATGATGCGCCGGGTAGTTGCGATTGTTTCAGGGTCTTCGGTATATTCAAGTGCTTGCTTCAGGCTGCCTGCAGCAAGCTCCGGAGAACCGGTGAAATACTGGCACAGGGCAAGGTGATAATAATAGTCATGAGATTTTTGATGCTCCAGGCAGGTGCTGAACCACTCCAGTCCCTTTTGAGCCACAGGCTCATTCTGTGGATCCAGGAATACTGCATTGGCTGCTGCATTAAACAGCCATTCATGATCTCCTTTATGATGGGCCTCGTATTCCCTGTCGATATATTCAATCATTTCATCAAATTGCCCGGTATAATGATAGAAATAGACATTCGATCTTGCCTTCATCTCCACAGGGTCCAGTGAAGTACCTGAAGACAATTCAGGGAGGATCGCATTCAACTCCTTTACCGGAGCAATATCATTCATCTCCATGCCCAGCTCAATCGCCTCGGTTAGCGCATGATCTATGAAAAGTTCCAATTCATCTCCCAGCGCCATTTTTAATTCAGGAATATCAGCCACCAGTTGTTCCCAGCTATCAGTCTGCTGTGTAGTATAAAAAGCCATCACCTCCAGGTCCATAGGTGACCAGTCATTCCCGGTAATAAATTTTTCCTGATATGTTCCTGCTGCTGCATTTCCATAATCCTCCTTACCCATTTCGCGCAGTGCCGCGACAAACCGCGGATACTCCTCCTTTTCCAACAGACCCGATTCAAACTTATTCTGTAACACTTCAAGCACCGGGTAATACTCAAGTGTGGAAACCAGCTGAGGTTTTAACTCTTCCCAGGGCTTGGCACCCACTACCGTATTCATTAGCGTTTGTCCTGAATTGAACAGGAAGAAAGAAGGATATGCACTCAACCCGCTCTGCAAGGCAAACGCACGACCAAATTCCGATTCCCCGTCCATTTTTACGTTGATAAATTTTGCATTCATGTAGTTTCCTGCTTCCTCAGCAGCGAACACATTGGCATCCATCCATTTACACGGACCACACCATGTGGCATAAATATCTACAAACACCGGTTTGTTCTCACGGTCGGCATCTTCCCAAACCTGGTCCATATCTTCACTCGACAATATCTCCCTGAAATCAACCTGCCCATTGGCAGTCACAAAAAGGAATAGCAGCAGCAGAGCAAAAAAATTCTTCTTCATGGTTTAATATTTTCTATTATAACGTTTACAGGATTGAATTGTTAACTTTCCCCCAACAACCCATCCACGACCTCAATCAGCTTTTGCTCTTCTATCTCCCAGCACAAGGCAGTAGCTGCTTGTTCAAGTTGCACGCGCCACATATCCCGCTGTTCCTTATTTTTGAGGATCTCCCGCACCTGCCCCGCAAGTGCTTGCGGTGAACGCTCCCTGCATACGTCCCCTACGCGATATGTTTTTACAAGGGAAGCCATCTCTGGAAGGTCCGAGCAAAGCACCGGGACCCTTGCCTGGATATAATCAAAGATCTTATTGGGCAGGGCCAGCCTGTAATTTAATCCCAGGTCTTCCTCAAGGGAAAAACCCAGGTCACATTGTGCAGTTATCATGGCCAGGTGCCGCGGCAGCAATCTCCCTGGAAAAACCACGCGGTCGGTAAGCTTCAAGCTGTGTGCCAGACTTTGCAGATCAGTTCTGATATCACCATCCCCGACTATAAAAAGGACTGCATCAGGAACATATCGCATCGCTTCGATCATCAGTTCAATACCCCGACCGCGGTTCAGTGCCCCCTGGTACATCAATTTGTATGTTGAAGGGTATGTATCCTGAAGATTACCGGAGACACCCGGGCTCCCTGAGACCGGCACATTCCTGATGGTCCTGAAATCAACTCCATACTTTTCCCGGTATACTTCAGCGATGGAATCACTTACCGCTATACCCGCCTTGAGCGTTGGAATGATGGCGCGCTCGATCCGCTCCCAGGTCTTTTTCACTACCGGCCGGTCCACAAGTTCCGGGACTTCGGTAAAATATTCATGACTGTCATAAAGCAAAGGTATGCGTCGTACAACACTCGCCAGGTAGTTAGCTGTCAGTGTATCAAGATCAACAGAAACCAGCATTACAGGTTTCCGCCGGAACAGTAAAAAGAAAAAAAGCCGCAGATTGTAAAAAGCATAGAAAAGCGGTCCGCGCTTCAACAGCATACGAAATCTTCTCGTTCTGATCAGATGCGCTAACGGAAGGTCTGGTACTTCATTCGGGGCATTCCGCTTCTCATTATCTAACGCATCCTCATGCCCATTTGTAGCAAACAGATCTATCTCCTTCGCTACATTCGGGACAACCTGGTCCTCCTTACGCTTTGCACCATTTTGAACAACCTGGTCCTCCTTACGCTTTGCAACTTTTGAGACAATTTGATCCTCCCTACGTTCCATAGCAATTGCAG
>CAZPTO010000090.1:0-10055 GCA_964589155.1 uncultured Bacteroidaceae bacterium
TCCAGCTTGGCTTCTAGCTTTTTCTCCTGGATACGTTGCACACAGAAGGAACATTTCTCCACCACGCCCCGGCTCCTGACGGTCACGTCGGGATTCAGCACCATCTTGGCCGTGTCTTCATTCAGGTGGAAATTGAATTCATCGTTGTTGACATATTTGAACCAATTGAACCGTCGCACCCGGTAGGGACAGTTGTTGATACAATATTTTGTGCCGATACATCGCACATATGCCACCTGGTTCAATCCCTCGTTGCTGTGCATGGTAGCCGCCACCGGGCATACATTTTCACATGGGGCATGGTCACAGTGCTGGCACATCACCGGCTGCAGGTAAGATTTCGGATTGTTTACATCCTCACTATAGTACCTGTCGATCCGCATCCAGTGCATGATCCTGCGGTTCTTCACCTCTTCCTTACCCACGGTGGCGATGTTATTCTCAGCAATACAGGAGACCACGCAATTATTACATCCCACGCATTTGTTCAGGTCGATCGCCAGACCCCAGTGGTATCCGTCAAATTCGGTATCGGGATAAAGGGACTCATGGTGCGACTCTGCATACTGGTGAAAATGGTTACCGGCATTAGGATCCTTCTGGTAGGCATCCAGGGTTGTTTCCCTCACAATCGGACGGTCTTCCATGGTATGATGTGTCTGGGTCCTTGCCAGCGGGTAGGTATCACCTGTTTTCTCAATGGTAACACCCTCCACGGTGTAGCTCCTTAATCCGTCCTGCTCAGTTACCAACCCATAGGCGTGCAGTCCCACATTATCCCCTACTTTACCTGCAACGGTGCGTCCATTTCGAAGTGCTAGGGAACAGGCCCCCTTTGCCTGTCCAGGCTGAACAAGCACCGGGACCCGGAGTCCGTTCACAGTGACCACATCCTCATCTTCCAACTCCATTGCCCTGGCGTCTTCCACGGAGACAGCCAGGTAGTTGTCCCAGCATACCTTTGTTACGGGATCTGGAAGCTCCTGCAGCCAGGGATTGTTGGCATGCCTTCCGTCGAAGATCCCGACCGAGGTATAGAGGGACAGCGTCATACCTGACCCGCTTCCTGTATTTCGGACAGCTATTGCAGACAGGTCGGGCTCAGATGAAAATGAGGGATTCCCTCCGACAACAAAAGCGCCCTGTTGCAATTGTCCGTTCCACCAGTCGGTAAATGACAGTGCTGCACCTGAAAGGGGGTAAATATTTTCTTCCCAGTAGGCCTTGATGACATCATAGGCAGTGGATTCCGCACCAGTCCATTTCAGCAGTGAATCCTGGAAACTCCTGGTATTGTATAATGGATGGATGGTAGGCTGCTGCAAACTAAAGGTCCCCTTCACCGGCTCAGCATCACCCCATGCCTCCAGGTAATGATGATCAGGAGCCACGAATTGACTGTTCTTTGCTGTCTCACTAAAGGAGTACCCGACATAGACACTCAATGCTGCTTCATTGATCGCATAGCCGAAATCATCTCCTTCAGGATCGCTGAAAACCGGGTTGACGTTATGCATGATCAGCAGGCTGACATCTTGATTTTTCAGCGATTTCCTGAGGCCGGCAAAATCCCTGTCGCTGCCCTGCTTCATATTTAAGGTACGGTTCACATCCAGGGTGGCTCCGTAATTGCCAAGCATGACATTCAGACCGGCAACCATTAACTGTACCTCCGGGTCATTGGAACCGCTGATGATCAGGGAAGCAGCCTGGTGATGCAACAGTTCCGCTACGATCCCATCCGTTTCAAAATCAGATTCGGGTGCCGTTACTCCTGAAACACCCAGCTTTGCAGCAACACCATTGTATATTTTCGCGAGTACCGCTTTTGCCGCTGCCGGGCTGACCGGATGTCGCTCATCGGCATTGGCTCCGGTAATGGAATACCCGGATTCAAACTGGATGTGTTTTGACATCTCCGGCTGTTCTTTTGTAATATCGCGCTTTTTTGCATATCCCGCAGCGAACTCAACCGGTGCAAGCCAGGTGCCCAGGAAATCGGCATCGAATGAAACGATATAATCCGCCTGGTCGAAATGCATCCCGGGGATCACATTTTCACCAAAGATCTCCTGGTGGGCATCCCGGATCGCTGAAGAAGAGACTTCATCATACATGATCCATTCAAGATCGGGGTAGGCAGACTGCAGGTCATTGATGATCTTTTTTGTTGTCGGACTGATGATCGTGGAAGTCAGGAGCACTTTCCTGCCAGGCGTCGGCTTGCTTAGTGTCTGAATAACGGCTTCATCGATCTCTTCCCAGGTTGCACTTTTTCGTCCACGGGCAGGGGCTTTCAGCCTGGCCTGGTCGTAAAGCTCCAACACAGATGCCTGTACACGTGCAGAGGTCCCTCCTGAAGAAACAGGGGTCAGTTCATTGGCCTCGATCTTGATGGGACGTCCGTCCCTGACCTTTGCAACGACTGAGCAATATTCTGTTCCATCAAAAAAGCTGGTTGCGTAGTAGCTGGATTTTCCGGGAGTGATCTCCTCTGGCTTGACCAGGTAGGGTATGGCTTTTTGAACCGGCTTTTCACAACTGCTGGTGATCGCCGCTGTTGCAAAACTGAAGCCTACCAGCTTAAGAAAATCCCTCCTGGACGCATTTGCACTGGCGATCTTATCGTTTGCAAGGTCCAGCACCAGGTTTTTCTGATCTTCATCAACTACCTTTTCAGCCTGGTCATTGGGGCCATTTTTATATTCATCCAGACTTCTCCAGTATTTTTCCATCCTTATAAATTCTATGTAAATAAATATTCTTTGCTCGTTGACAAGTATTTCCGGGCACGTACAGCACGCTGATAAAGATTAATAATGGCATTTTGAGCATTCTGTACCCCCGACCTGTTCAGCGGTAACCCGGCTGATCTCGCCCGATTTGAGCGCCTTGTGCAACTCCTCGTATTTCTCGTAAAATGCATTATCGAAAAACTGCACCTCCGTGTCGCGGTGACAGTTGATGCACCATCCCATGGAAAGGTCCGATACCTGCTTCACCCGGTGCATCTCCTCGATCGGACCGTGGCAGGTATGGCAGTCCACACCACCCACTTCCACATGTTGGGCATGATTGAAATAGACATGGTCCTGGAGGTTGTGCACCCGGATCCATTCTATGGGGTCATCGTTTTCGTAAGCGTTCACCAACTTACTTATCTCATGCCTGCCGGAGTAGGTACCTTCACGTACGATAATATGGCAGTTCATACACAACTCGGTTTCGGGAAATCCCGCCGATTTACTATGTCCAACGGTATGGTGGCAATATTTACAGTCGATCTTGTTTTCCGTGACGTGGACCATATGGGAGAATTTGATCGGTTGATCCGGCTCGTAGTTTTCCTGCCGTCCCAGTGCAATCCCTGCATCCAGCAGCAGATCGACCTGCCAACCCAGTGCTCCGATAAACAATACACCAAGGATCCATTTTCGCTTTACCTTTTTCAGGAAAACCACATCAACGACGATCCAGGTCAATAAGGCGCCGAGCAGGAGAAAAAGCAGGATTTTATTGATTACCGGCTTGCGCTGGGTCAGGCCCTGCCCCTCAAAATGGTCCAGGTATTCCTTAATGAGGGTTACCTCCGCCTCATTCAGGTTGAATGACTCATGCGTCGCGGCCATGGTGCGTCCTGTTGGATTCAACACTGCCCCGGTGAACTCCTCCACGGATTTCTCCTTGTATTTATGGGCGATCTCCCATGCATTTGGATTCCAGTTGAACGTGTCAATCTCCATCGTATTATGACAATCGGCACAGGCGTTTCCTTCAAATTTACCTTCTACGAGTCCATAAAACAATCTTTCTCCACGCTTTACGCCCTGGGAGTAGCTGTCGTGCTTTGTATCACTATCGCCGGCATTATCTTCAGCCATGACATGCACAAAGGGAAAAAAGAACAGGAATAACAACAAGGTAATGAGGGTCTGGAACCCCGGTCTTGGACTACATGAAGGCTGCTTATGGGCAAAGTCATGACCTTCATGCTGCTGACAGGTCTTTGTCATTTATATTCGGGTTAGATTAATATATTTTATAAACAGTTGATTAACAGTAACATGTTTCTGGCTTGGCCCTGTGAATCAACATCCTCCTGTAAACCAGCAATGAGCTAATTTAAAGTTAATGCTGAAGATAATCAACTGCGATAGTATTTTTTGAACAATCTGGTCAGAAGTTGCTCTATTATTATTTAGACCAATTCCAACAAAAGTCGCAAATGTGCAGAAATAGTCCGGCAATTGAGATTCCCGGTACCAATCTTTTTTCATAAATTGCGACTTTTTAGAGCAGCTCGGTATGGCAAATATTTTTTCAGGTTATTTTCTCCCGGTCACACTTGCGATTATCACGCTGGGCATGGGGCTATCAATCACCCATCGTGATTTCAAAAATGTGTTCTTCCGGCCCAGGGCTGTAATAATAGGGATATGCTGCCAGATCCTGTTGCTTCCGCTCATTGCTTTTGGCGTGGCATCGATCACCAATATCGATCCCTATTTTAAGGTCGGACTGATTATCATAGCTGCCTGTCCGGGTGGAGCGACCTCCAACCTGGTTACCTACCTGCTGAATGGGAACGTGGCCCTTTCGATTTCAATGACTGCCCTGAACAGCCTGATCACGCTGGTCAGCATCCCGGTGAATGTAAGCCTGGCACTGATGGTGTTCCTGCATACTGATGCAGAAATACATCTCAATGTCTGGGATACGATCCTCAAAGTGTTTCTGCTTACGGTTGTACCTGCATATATAGGAGTAACCATCCGGCACCGGAAAAGTGAATTTGCCGAACGGTTGAACCGGCCGCTAAAGGTAATTCTTCCCTTGATCCTCCTTGTGGTATACCTGGGTGTGTTGTTTATCGACGAGGGATCGACAATTGCCACGAGGAAGGATTTTTTCAATCTCATGCCCTATGCATTGCTGCTGAATGCACTTTCGATGTTCCTGGGATGGCAGGTTGCCTACCTGACAAAGCTAAAACGCGTTGACCGGTATACCATTGCGATAGAGGTAGGACTTCAAAACTCAGCACTGGCGATTTTTGTAGCCAGTACGCTGCTCGGCAACCGGGAGATGGCACTCGTAGCAGTTGTTTATGGCTCCTTCACCTTTTTCTCAACCGCATTCTTCGGATGGGGGATCAAACGCATCAGCAAGGAAAAAGTTTTCCTGGACAAGAAATAGTAGATACGCAGCCAGTTCCGGCTCCGCGTTTTCGGTGTATCCCAAATCAGCCATGCACGATTTTCGGGGGAGCGAATACCCTGTTCTCTTTGAGTCTGGAGCAGCAGGTGTGCTGCAACATTTGAACGGCGGTGCGCTTACTTACCTGAAGAGGTAAATGTATCCTGACAGAGAGGTTTCTGTGGGTGTTTCTTTGCTACTGATTACATAATAATACACGCCGGGTGTAGCCTCCTGTCCGCTTGTAGTCCTGCCGTCCCACCGGATCAGCGGCGACATGGAGTAATAGACCTGCAATCCGGCCTCACTGAACACCCGGAAGGCATAGTTGTAATCACCGGGGGTGGTTACTTCGAAATAGTCGTTGATCTCGTCCCCGTTGGGTGAGAATACATTGGGCACAAGCAGTTCTTTTGAGACTGGCACTTTTTTCAGAATGGAGCCACTGCAGCCGAGATCATCTTCCACCAGCAAAATAACAGGGTAGATACTGTCGACAGGGAACGTATACTCCGCAATACTGTCAACTATTTCAGTGCCATCAGGAAACCGCCAGGTATAGTCAACACGGATGCCACCGACCGGTTCAAAATACTTTGCATAAAACCGGTACAGGTAATCGGTTCCTGAAGGTGCCAGGTCCTCAAAGGAAAAATCTGCAAAAGGTGTGGCCCCGATCCGGACCAGGTCCGGTGCCGATACGCTCCTCGTTCCGTTATTGATGACACAGCTTATGGAATACACACCCGGGCTGGTAAACTGATGCCTGGTGACCAGTCCGCCGGATGATGAGGTTCCATCGCCAAAATTCCAGACAATGGAATTGTAAAATGCTTCAGGATCAGCATTGTCAAGTGTAAACTGAACAGTCAGGCTATCACATCCTTCTGTCTTGTCTGCCAGGATCACATCCTGACCCTTTATGCCTGCAAAGGAAAACAACAGAATTGTAAGTATGTAGATATTTGTCTTGCTCATATCTCGAGAGTGCGCGTCACTTCCTTTCGGTTTGTAGAGTTGGTTAAAGTTATTAAAAAAATATTACTGATTTGAAATTAGTTTTCAATCGTTTATTATTAGTTATAAAGAGTAAAATATATAAAATATCTTTCTACGTATCATCGCAATCCGCCCGGGTGTTATTATCATGTTCATAAAAATAGCTTTTTATATCCTCTTCGAAATACTATTTTTACCCGAATAAACATTGGGAGGATGGTATGAAGCAGTATCTTGATTTATTGGAACATGTGCTTGAAAACGGGGTTCGGAAAGAGGACCGCACAGGTACCGGAACGATCAGTGTTTTTGGCCACCAGATGCGTTTTGACCTGCAGGATGGATTCCCGTTGCTTACCACAAAAAAATTACACCTCAGGTCCATTATCCATGAATTGCTCTGGTTCCTGAAAGGAGAGACGAACACCAGGTACCTCACTGAAAACGGTGTGCGCATCTGGAATGAATGGGCAGATGATGATGGGGAGCTTGGCCGTATCTACGGATACCAGTGGCGTTCCTGGACCTCACCCGAACACGGAAATATCGACCAGATCTCCCGGGTCATCGATTCCATAAAAAACAATCCTGATTCACGCCGGCACATCGTAAGTGCCTGGAATGTAGGCGACCTGGATAAGATGGCGCTTCCTCCCTGCCATATCCTGTTTCAGTTCTATGTTGCAGGTGGAAGGTTGTCCTGCCAGTTATACCAACGCAGTGCCGACATCTTCCTGGGGGTACCGTTCAATATTGCCTCCTATGCCATCCTGCTGAAGATGATGGCCCAGGCGACCGGTCTGCAGCCCGGCGAATTTGTCCACACCCTCGGAGATGCGCATATCTACCTGAACCATATTGAGCAGGTAAAACTACAGCTGACAAGGGAACCTCGTAAATTACCTGAACTGAAAATCAACCCGGACCGTTCCTCGATCTTCGATTTCGTATTCGAGGATTTCAAACTGGTGAATTATGATCCTCATCCGCATATCAAGGGTCAAATCTCTGTATAAGCGAAATCTATAAAGAACATGACTGCCATCAGGAAGAATATCTCCATTATCGTCGCCATCGCCGCGAATAATGCAATCGGGAAAAACAACCAGTTGTTATGGCACCTGTCCGATGACCTGAAACGGTTTAAAAGACTTACATCAGGGCACACTGTGATCATGGGCCGGAACACCTTTTTGTCCCTTCCGAAAGGGGCATTGCCCAACCGGCGAAACATTGTTATAACAGACCAGCCCGGCGAGCAATTTGAAGGCTGTGAAATGGCGTATTCCATCGACGAAGCCCTGGCACTTGCAGGGGAGGATCAGGAATGTTTCATTATGGGCGGTGGCATGGTATATCAGCAGATGCTGCCTGTTGCGGGGAGATTGTACCTCACCACCGTGGAGCATTCCTTTGATGCCGATACGTTTTTCCCGGAAATCAATTTTGCAGAATGGCAAAAACTGGAATCAGAATTCGTGGATGCGGGCGAAAAAAATGACTTTCCACACACGTTCTCTTTATACGAACGAAACCCTCATACTACGTCCCGTCCTTAGCCCGCGCTTGTGATATTCGCGTATGGATAATTTCAGCATCCATAATAAATGATTCGTGACCTCTGCAACTGAAAAACAACCTTCAGGCAGCACATGGATTTTGGATAATTCAGGAAAAGCGCTTAATTTCCCGATCTGAACTAAAACCTGATGAACGAACTAAAACCTGATGAACATGAAGAAACTATTAATTGCACTTATTGCCGTCGTTGTCATTCCCCTTACTATTAGCGCCCAGGCCGACAGGATAACAGGCGTTTGGATTACTGCCAGTGACTCCTCTTCAGTTGAGATTGTCAAGCACACCAACGGGAAGTATATTGGGAACATCAACTGGCTGATGGAGCCGATGAACGACCAGGGCAAGCCGAAAGTGGATGAGAATAATCCGGATCCCGACAAGCAAAATCAACCGATCATCGGCCTCAAGATCCTGCGCGCATTTGAATATGATGACAGAAAGGATCGTTGGGATGACGGAACAATCTATGATCCTGACAATGGAAAAACCTACTCCTGTTACGCATGGTTTGAGGACGGAAATTACGATGTGCTCTACCTCAAAGGGTATGTAATGGGAATGAAGTTCCTGGGCCGGGAAACCACCTGGAAAAGAAAGAATTAACAGGTCAGGAAACACTAACCTAAACCAGAATAGCCGGATCTCCGGCAGAAAAGCAGCCTGGATATTCCGGGGCTGCTTTTTTTATGCAGAGCGATACAATAGTGAGGCGGAATCAACATTGACAGGGGAAAATGCCAGTGTGTTAAAATCGTTCGATTCCGAACACGATTGTCCATATCCGGCCATCAGATGCTCTGCAATTTTTTATCCATAATTAACCCATATGACTGACATACTGAATATTGTATTTTTTGGCACATGGATTGCATTTATCTTATCAAACAAATCATACGTCCTTTTATTTTACATAAACGGGTTAAGTAAAAGTTCTTTTTTTTAGGTTTAAGTGGTTAGTAAAAAGGGGATGCCGATCTGGATCCCCTTTTTCTTTTTATAATTAACCCCTTGACTGCAGTGCATCAAGGGGTTTTTTATTTGCAGTGGGGTGGAAGACCGGACTTGAACCGGCGACCTCTGGAACCACAATCCAGCGCTCTAACCAAGCTGAGCTACATCCACCATTTTAAGGACTGCAAATTTATAGAAAAAAAACAACTCCTGAAATAATAAAAATTAAAATCTGCCTGGATTTTTTTTTCATGCAGCACTAAGAGACAGCTGACAAGATCCTTCGGGTGTAATTTTTTTTGTGTTTCCCGTGCATTCCCTCTGCTCCATCTATTTTACTTTACATCCCCACGTCTCCGTGTCTCCCCGCTACCACGCTCGCGCTCTCACTCTCCTTTGTCCCCAGGTCTCTCACTCTCCTTCTCTCCTGTCTTCCCATCATCTGCCCTTCGTGCCAGCTCCAGGTACCAGTAAAGATTGTATGAAACAACAATAAGACTGACTCCACTGAAAAGCATAAGCGAAAGATACACATCCCTTGCAACAGCACCGATTCCAAGGGCAATGAGCCTCACCAGAAACTTTACCACCTCGATCATCATCGCTTTCCGCTGTTTCGACAGCATATCGGCAACGAATGAAAGCGGTGCGGAGATAAAAACCATAAATAAAAACGGGGTGAGGATCTGCATATACACACCAGACTCATACCATTCGTCTCCGAAAATAAAGGCCACCAGCCAGGGAGCGCAGCAGAGGACGATCAGAAAAGGGATCGCAGATATACCTGCCATCCGGATGACAAATTTCCTGATCTCTTGAAAAACAGGTTGCCCGTTATTATGCCGTTCAATGGTCCGCTGGGAGAATACCTTGCTAAAGGACGTTGACAGCAGGTTCATGGGGCGGTTGATCAGCATAAATCCCAATCCGAAATACCCTACAATATCGGCACCAAAATAGGGGCTGAAAATAAATACCGGAAGAGAGGATGAAAATTTATTGATGAGTTTGTGCATCATGGAATACCGGGGAAAGAAACGATATTCACGGGCCAACCTTCCCAGGTCTTTTATGGTTACCGAATGAAAGACCGAAAGTCCGTCTTTTACGATCCTCCAGCCATATACAACTACCCCTACAAACTGACCAACGATGGCTCCTGTCATCAGTCCCCCACCATGAGTCATCACTTTACTTGCTGACAACTTGACAGCAGAATTGATCACCGATTGACTGAGGTTGGCCCCAGCAATGGCCTTATAGGCGCTTTTGCGGTTCATCCAGAAACTAAATGACTGGAACACGCCAACGAGGAATGTCGATAA